>JBBIJL010000011.1:0-24633 GCA_037446005.1 Gallionellaceae bacterium
CCTGCTGCGCGTCGTTCGCCATCACGCGAAAGGCTGTCTTGAAGCCCTGCGCGGTGTAGGCCACGGCGGTGGCGGAAGGGGAAATTTGCGGGATGCCGTTGTCGCTGTAGATACGCGAAGCGGGGATGGTCGTGCCGGAATTGAGGTGGCCGATTACACCGTTCACTTTTGCATCCACCAGCTTCTGCGCCACGATGGTCGCGGCTTTGGGGTCGGTCTGGTCGTCTTCGCTCAGCAGCTCGAAACGCACTTTCTTGCCGCCGATCACGATGCCTTTGGCATTGGCGTCGTCTATCGCCATGCGCGTGCCGTTTTCGTTGTCTTTGCCGATGTGTGCTTGCGGGCCGGTGAGCGGTGCGGAGGCGCCGATCTTCACCACCAGTTCCCCTGTATTTTGGGGAGATGTCGCCTGCGTCTCCGACTTGCCGCAACCACCCGATACGACGGCAACGGACAACGCAAAAATCAGGGGAAATTTATTGAACGACATATCGTGAACCCAGTAAATAAAAGGACGGCGGGATTATGCTCAGCCCCCCTGCCCCTGTCAATTTTGGGCAATAAAAAAGCCGGCTTGCGCCGGCTTTCAAGAGCAAAGGCTGAATTACTTAGCCAGACCCAGGATGAACTGAGTAACTTCTTTGATTTCAGCTTGCTTGGTGCCAGCTGCATCGTTTGCAGGCATAGGCATAGAACCCCATGCGCCGGAACCACCCTTGGAAATCTTGGTGATCAGCTTGGCTTCCATGTCTTGACCCTTGTACTTCTTGGATACATCCATCCAAGCTGGGCCGACAACTTTTTTGTCGATTGCGTGGCAAGCTGTGCAATTCAGCTTCTTAGCGACTGCCGGCATATCTGTTGCCATTGCGGAACCTGCAACCATCAGACCTGCTGCAGCAATCATGCTAACCAAAATAGATTTCATAGTCTCTCCCTGTAGTTTGTACAACATAAAAAGTTTGGGATTTATTACCCCGCGCGCATTCTAAACAACTCCACCAACTTTGCAAACCGGCTTTGTCAAGCGCAATTCCTTAACGTCCGACCTGATTAAAGGTTGACGCCCCTTGTCAATCTTCGAGCCAATTAATCAAATCCTGCCATTGCGCCAAATCATGTTCGGCCAGATGCGGCGGCACATCAAAGAGGCTCTTGCCCTCGAAAGCCGCATTCACATATACCTGCGCCTCGCGCAAATAGGCCAATACCGGCAAATCGAGCTGGCCGAGGAACTGTTCCAGCGTCACCGCCGCGCGGGTGCGCGGCGACATGCGCATCCCCACCACGCCGATCTGGACGCGGCCTTTGCGCGCCGCTTTCTCTTTGCTCAGCGCGTGCAAAAAATCATGGCTGGCCTGAATATCGAACAGCGAGGGCGCAATCGGCACGACGATCTTTTGCACCAGCCTGATCGCATGCTCCAGATTTTTACCGTGCAATCCCGCCGGGGAGTCGATCACCAGCACATCCGCCTGTTCGGCTTTTTTCCGCTCATTCTGCATCGGCCAGATGATCGGCAAACTGCTGTCGCGTTGCGACAGCCAGAGATTGGCAGACTTTTGCCGATCCAGATCGAGCATTGCCACATGCTTGCCGGTCGAAGCCAAATAACCAGCGATGTTAGTGCTCAGCGTAGTCTTGCCGCTACCGCCTTTGGGGTTGGCAATCAGTATGGCTTCCATCATTTTCTCCTGAACGGGTGTGCAATTAGTTCGAGTTGCGGATCGCGGCAATGCAGCATCCGCGAATATCGGAACGACACACTGCCGCATCATTGTTCCACTTGTGTGACATCGTGTCGCGCCCGGCCAAACGCATCATTTTTCGACCTGAGAAACGTCGCGTACCGCACCTTTGTCCGCCGAAGTCACCATCGCCGCGTAGGCGCGCAACGCCGCCGATATTTTGCGCGGGCGCTCTGTGGCAGGCTTCCATGCCTGCTTACCCTTCGCTTCCATCGCGGCACGACGTGCTGCCAATTCGGCATCGCTGATCGCCAGATTGATGGTGCGCTTGGGGATGTCGATCTCGATGCGGTCGCCTTCCTGCACCAAACCGATCGCGCCGCCGCTGGCCGCTTCGGGCGAAGCGTGGCCGATGCTCAAACCCGACGTACCTCCCGAAAAACGACCATCAGTCAACAACGCGCAGGCTTTGCCCAGCCCTTTCGATTTCAGGTACGAGGTCGGGTACAGCATCTCCTGCATGCCGGGGCCGCCCTTGGGGCCTTCGTAGCGGATGATGACCACGTCGCCCGCGACGATCTGGTCGGCGAGAATGCCTGCGGTCGCCGCGTCCTGGCTCTCGAACACGCGCGCGCGTCCGCTGAATTTCAGGATGCTCTCATCCACGCCTGCGGTCTTGACGATGCAGCCGTCCAGCGCGATGTTGCCGTGCAGCACGGCAAGGCCGCCGTCCTGCGAGTAGGCATGTGCCTTGTCGCGGATGCAGCCTTTGGCGCGGTCGGCATCCAGCTCGGGATAGAGCATGGATTGCGAGAAAGCAATCGTAGTGACGATGCCGCCGGGTGCGGCGCGGTAGAACTTTTTCACCTCTTCGCTTTGCGTCTGCGCGATGTCCCACTGCTTGAGGCCTTCGCGCAAGTTTTTGCTGTGCACGCTGCCGACTTCGCCGTGCAGCAAACCGGCGCGATCCAGCTCGCCCAAGATAGCGACGATGCCGCCCGCGCGGTGCACATCTTCCATGTGGTATTCGGATGAGGGCGCAACCTTGCACAGCGTCGGTACATGCAACGACAAACGATCCATATCCCTCATGGTGAAATCCACGCCCGCTTCGCGCGCAACGGCCAGCAGGTGCAGCACGGTGTTGGTCGAGCCGCCCATGGCGATGTCCAATGTCATGGCGTTCTCGAACGCATCAAAGGTGGCGATGCTGCGCGGCAAGATCGAGGCATCATCCTGCTCGTAATAGCGCTTGGCGAGTTCGACGATCAGGCGTCCGGCGCGCAGGAACAGTTGCTTGCGCTCGGCGTGCGTCGCCACCAGCGAACCGTTGCCCGGCAAACTCAACCCCAAAGCCTCGGTGAGGCAGTTCATCGAATTGGCAGTGAACATACCGGAGCAGGAACCGCAGGTGGGACAGGCGGAACGCTCGATGGCATCCACCTCTTCGTCGCTCACGCGGCTGTCGGCGGCAGCCACCATCGCATCGACCAAGTCGAGGCCTTTGATCTTACCCTGCCAGTTGACCTTGCCCGCTTCCATCGGCCCGCCGGAAACGAACACCACCGGGATATTCAGGCGCATCGCGGCCATCAGCATGCCTGGCGTGATCTTGTCGCAGTTGGAAATGCACACCAGCGCGTCGGCGCAGTGCGCGTTGACCATGTATTCCACCGAGTCGGCGATCAGGTCGCGTGAGGGCAGCGAATACAGCATGCCGTCGTGCCCCATGGCGATGCCGTCATCGATGGCGATGGTGTTGAATTCCTTGGCAATGCCGCCCGCCTTCTCGATCTCGCGCGCCACCAGCTGCCCCATGTCCTTGAGATGCACGTGGCCGGGCACAAACTGGGTGAACGAATTGGCGATGGCGATAATGGGCTTGCCGAAATCGCCTTCGGTCATGCCGGTGGCGCGCCACAAAGAGCGCGCACCGGCCATGTTGCGGCCGTGGGTGGAGGTACGGGAACGGTATTGGGGCATGATGTCTCTCGCTAAAGGTTGAAGCACGTATAATCTGGAAAACCAATTCTAACCGATTCGCCCTATGCTCGTTCACCCGCAATTCGACCCCGTCGCCATCCACCTCGGTTCTTTCGGCATCCACTGGTACGGGCTGATGTATCTGCTCGGCTTCGCCTGTTTTATCTGGCTGGGACGCAAGCGTCTGCGCACGCTGAACCGAACCGGCTGGGACGACAAGTTCCTCGATGATCTGTTGTTCTACGGCGTGCTCGGCGTAGTCTTGGGCGGACGCTTGGGCGAGGTGCTGTTCTACAACCCCGGCTATTATTTTGCGCATCCGGCCAAAATTCTCGCGGTGTGGGAGGGCGGCATGTCGTTCCACGGCGGCTTTCTCGGCGTGCTGGTGGCGATGGTTTTCTTCGCGCGCAGCCGCAAACTGGTGTGGTTGCAGTTGATGGATTTCATCGCGCCGCTGGTGCCGCTGGGTCTGGGGGCGGGGCGCATCGGCAATTTCATCAACGCCGAGCTGTGGGGACGCCCGACCGATGTGCCGTGGGGCATGGTGTTTCCCAACGTGGACAATCTGCCGCGCCACCCTTCGCAACTGTACGAATTCGCGCTGGAAGGCCTCGCGCTATTCGCGCTGCTCTGGCTATATTCCCGCAAGCCGCGCCCGATCGGTGCTGTGTCCGGCCTGTTCCTCATCGGCTACGGCAGCTTCCGTTTCCTCGGCGAATTCGCGCGCACTCCGGACGATGGCATCTTCGGGCTAATGACTTTCGGTATTAGCATGGGACAGTGGCTGAGCCTGCCGATGGCACTGGCAGGCATAGCCATGATGGTGTGGGCTTATAAGCAGGATTCAGGAACAAGGATTAAGGATTAAGAAAAGGCGAAGCCGCAGGCTGGCAGAATCCTGAATCCTGTTTTCTTGACACTCCCCAGCCGCACCCCGATACTGCGCGCATCTCATTAATACAGGCTTTATGCTTTGGACGAGTTCTCATTGGGCACGCTGTTTCTGGCCCTCGTAGTCATCCTGATCCTTTCCGGTTTTTTTTCGTCTTCCGAAACCAGCATGATGGCGCTGAACCGCCATCGCTTGAACCATCTGGTGCGTAAAGGCAACAAGAGCGCCAAACTCACCTCGAAACTGCTGGAACAGACGGACAAGCTGCTCGGCTCCATCCTGTTCGGCAACACGCTGCTGAACGTGGCGGCGGCGACGCTCACTGAAATCATCGTGTTCCGCCTGTTCGGCCACGACAACAGCACCGCGCTCATCGTCGGCACGCTAACCATCACCTTCGTGATTCTGGTGTTCAGCGAAATCATGCCCAAGGTGATCGCGGCCAGCCACCCGGAACGCGTCGCGTTGCCCGCCAGCTACGGGCTGACCTTCTTTATCAAGCTGTTTTACCCAGTGGTATTTATCGCCACGGCCATCGTGCGCGGCGTGCTCGGCCTGCTGCGCATCAAGGTGCAGACCGACCAGAGCAAACAAAAGGTCAGCCTGGAAGAGGTGCGCATGCTGGTGCTGGAGGCGGAACAGTTCTTGCCGCACAAGCATCAGAAAATGCTGCTCAACCTGGTCGATCTGGAGCGCGTTGTGGTTGACGACGTGATGGTTCCGCGCAACCAAATCGAGGCGCTGGACATCAATGCCGAGGCGGAGACACTGAAGCAGCAATTGGCAACCTGCCACCACACGCTGCTGCCCGTGTATGAAACTGCACTGGACAATATCGTCGGCATTTTGCATGTGCGCAAGACGCTCTCCCTGTTGCAAAGCGAGGATTTCAGCGGTGCCGCGTTACGCGAACTGTTGCAGGAACCGTATTTCATCCCCTCCGACACCACGCTGCTCTCGCAACTTCAGTATTTTCAGGAGCGCCATCTGCGTCTGGGACTGATCGTGGATGAATACGGCGAGTTGCTGGGTTTGGTGACGCTGGAAAATATTCTGGAAGAAATCGTCGGCGACTTCACCACCCAGTCGCCCGCGCAAACCGGCAAATTTTTCCGGCAGGAGGACGGCAGCCTGTTCATTGAGGGCAGCACGCTACTGCGCGACTTGAACCGCAAGATGGGACTGCACTTTCCGCTGGATGGCGCCAAAACGTTGAACGGGCTGATACTCGAACATCTCGAAGACATTCCCGAAGCCGGCACCAGCCTGAAGATCAGCGGCTATCCGATCGAGATCATCCAGACGCAGGATCGCGTGGTGAAAGTGGCGCGGATTTTTATCGCTCCGGCTCCGCATACGAATGCACGCTAGGTGCTTTACAATGGGCACAAAGCCAAGCATGATGCAAAAAACCTTTATAATCCCGACCATTGGTGAGATTTGTTAACGACTCAAATCACTTGCTGGTGTGATTTTTGAGCTGAGGAAACGGTATGGCTACTGCAAGCAAAGCGGAAAAAACAAAAGAATACCTGTATGCCTGGGAGGGCAAAGACAAGTCGGGCAAAGCCGCCAAAGGCGAAATGCGCGCCCCCGGCGAAGCGGCGGTTTCCGCCAATCTGCGTCGACAGGGCATCACCGTCAGCAAGATCAAAAAATCCTCCGGCAAGGGCGGCAGCGTATCCGAAAAGGATGTCACGCTGTTCACCCGCCAGCTCGCCACCATGCTGAAATCCGGCGTGCCGCTGCTGCAAGCGTTCGACATCGTAGGCAAGGGGCACGACAATCCGGCCGTGGCGCGCCTGCTGCTCGACATCAAGACCGACGTGGAAACCGGTAGCAGCCTGGAACAGGCCTTCCGCAAATACCCGCTGTTCTTCGACGACCTGTTTTGCAACCTGATCGGCGCGGGCGAACAGGCCGGTATTCTGGACAGCTTGCTGGACCGTCTGGCGACCTACAAAGAAAAAATCCAGGCCATCAAGAGCAAAATCAAATCCGCCCTGTTCTATCCTATCTCCATCATCGTCATCGCCTTTGTCATCACGGCGGTCATCATGATTTTCGTGATCCCCGCGTTCAAGGAAATGTTCAAAAACTTCGGTGCGGATTTGCCGGCTCCCACGCTGGTGGTCATGGCGGCCTCCGACTTTTTCGTCACCTGGTGGTGGGCGATCTTCGGCACCATCGGCGGCGGCGGCTATTGGTTCTTTTATACCTGGAAACGCAGCAAGGCGATGCAGCGCGCCATGGACACCCTGATGCTCAAAGTCCCCGTATTCGGCCCGCTGGTGCGCAAAGCCACCATCGCGCGCTGGACGCGCACTTTGTCCACCATGTTCGCGGCGGGCGTACCGCTGGTCGAAGCATTCGACTCGGTCGCCGGTGCGGCGGGCAACGCGGTCTATTACGATGCCACCAAAGCCATACAGCGCGAAGTGACCTCCGGCAGCAGCCTGACCGTCGCCATGCAGAACACCAACGTGTTCCCCAGCATGGTGCTGCAAATGGTCGCCATCGGCGAAGAGTCCGGCTCCATCGACAGCATGCTGTCCAAGGTGGCCGACTTCTATGAAGCCGAAGTGGACGATGCCGTGGAAGCGCTGTCCAGCCTGATGGAGCCCGTCATCATGGTGGTGCTGGGCACGCTCATCGGCGGCATGGTGGTGGCGATGTACTTGCCGATTTTCAAGATGGGCCAAGCCGTCGGCTAAACACCCGATACTCAATTACAGGCGCGCCATCCTGGTGGTCGCGCCTTTTTTATAAACCGAGCAGATACCGTAATGACCTTCCTTCAAGACCTGCAAGCCTACCCGCCTTTGTTCATCGCCCTGTCCGGCATTCTCGGTTTAATCGTCGGCAGCTTTTTGAATGTTGTCATCCACCGCCTGCCCAAAATGATGGAGCGCGACTGGCGCGCGCAGTGCGCCGAATTGTCGGGAACGGAAATAAAAGACGAAGCGCCCTACAACCTGCTCACCCCGCGCTCGGCCTGCCCGCACTGCAACCACCAGATCGGCGCGCTGGAAAACATCCCGGTCATCAGCTACCTGTTTTTGCGCGGCAAATGCAAAGGCTGCGGCGCCCCCATCTCCATGCGCTACCCCATTGTGGAAACTGTCAGCGGCGTATTGAGCGCCTACGCGGCCTGGCATTTCGGCTTCGGGCCGACCGGAGTCGCCGCCATATTGTTTGTGTGGGCGCTCATCGCGCTCACCTGCATCGACCTCGACACCCAGCTGCTGCCCGACGACATCACCCTGCCGCTGCTGTGGCTGGGGCTGCTGCTCAACCTCAACGGCGCCTACACCTCTTTGGCGAATGCGGTGATCGGCGCGATCGCCGGCTATCTGGTGCTGTGGAGCGTGTACTGGCTGTTCAAACTCACCACCGGCAAAGAAGGCATGGGCTACGGCGACTTCAAACTGCTCGCCGCCATCGGCGCCTGGCTGGGCTGGCAGATGCTGCCGCTGGTCATCCTGCTCTCGTCCGTGGTCGGCGCGGTCGTCGGCATCACCCTCATCGTTGCGGTCAAACACGGGCGCGACATCCCCATTCCCTTCGGCCCCTACCTCGCGGGCGGCGGTCTGATTGCCCTGTTCTGGGGGGCGCCATTAACGCAAAGCTATCTGCAATTCATGGCGACACCATGAGCAGCTCCGCTGCAAACTCCACTACACGGCAACATCTGCTGATCGGGCTCACCGGCGGCATCGGCAGCGGCAAAAGCACGGTCGCCGCATTATTTGAACAACTGGGCGCGCGTATCATCGACACCGACGCCCTGTCGCGCAACCTCACCCGGCCCGGCGGCGCGGCCGTCGCGGCAATCCGCGCCGCCTTCGGCGCAGAATACCTTGACACCGCCGGCGCACTCGACCGCAGCAAAATGCGCGCGCTGATCTTTGCCACCCCGGCCGCGAAGCAACGTCTGGAAGCCATCCTGCATCCGCTCATCCTCAGCGAATCCCAACGCCTGGCCGCTGCGGCTACGGACGCGCCTTACACGCTGGTAGTCATCCCCCTGCTGTTTGAAACGGGGAGTTATCGACACTGGCTGCAGCGCACGCTCAGCGTCGATTGCCCGGAAGAGACGCAGATCGCCCGCACCATGCAGCGCAGCGGCCTCGACCAAGCCGGCGTGCAAGCCATCATGGCGCAGCAAATCACCCGCGCGCAACGCCTGGTTTTGACCGATGACGTGATCCGCAACGACAGCGACTTGCCCGAGCTGGCGCACCAAGTTGCACAGCTGCATAGCCGTTATGCGGCGATAGCTGCGGGAAGCGATTGACGCCATGCGACACTCCATATATCGTTCCGAACCAAATTAACCGACACCTCGATTTCCTCGATGATCAGCTACGAGTTTCCTCTGAATGAACGTGTGCGCACCCTGCTGCGGCTGGAGGATCTCTTCTCTCGAGTGGAACTGCTGATCGGACGCAGCGACAGCATCGACCACCATGCCGCGCTCGGCGTGCTGTTCGAAATCCTCGAAGTCGCCGCGCGCGCCGACCTCAAGTCCGACCTGCTGCAAGAACTCGAACGGCAAAAGAAAATCCTCGCCGCACTGCACAGCAACCCGGCCATCTCCGAAGCCGCGCTGGAATCCATCCTGACCGAGATTGACAATGCCAGCACCGACCTGCTGTCGATGAACGGCAAGATCGGCCAGCACCTGCGCGACAACGAATGGCTCATGGGCATCAAACAGCGCGCCTGCATCCCCGGCGGCGTGTGCGAATTCGACCTGCCTTCCTACCACTACTGGCAGCACCAGAGCGTGGAAGCGCGCCGCGAACACCTGCAAGGCTGGCTCACCCCCATGCTGCCCCTGCAAGAGAGCCTGACCATCATCCTCAAACTGCTGCGCGAAAGCGGCAAAGTGCATCACTTCACCGCGCTGCACGGCAGCTTCCAGCAAATGCAGGGCGGCAAAGTCGCGCAGATGTTGCGCATCCACCTCGAAATAGACATGCCCTGCATCCCCGAAGTCAGCGCCAACAAATACGCGCTGAACATCCGCTTCGTCACCGCCGACTACGCGGCCAAGACCACGCTGTACGACAACGACATCCCCTTCGATTTAACTTTCTGCTCGCTGTAATGACCACCAACAAACCACCCGTCGTTGCGTGCCCGCAATGCGGCAAAGAACACGTCTGGGATACCAGCAACCGCTACCGCCCGTTTTGCAGCGAGCGCTGCAAAATGATCGACCTGGGCAAATGGGCGAACGAGGAATACCGCGTCGAAGTGCGCGAACGCGATTCCGGCGATCAGGAAACCCAAGCCTGACGCAACAGCGCGATGCCGTGCGCACCGCGTATCCAGGCAGTCCGCATATCCCCGTCAGTCAACCCGCCCAGCGCATACACCGGAATAGCCGCACCCGCCGCAATCGCGGCAAAATTATCCCAGCCCAGATGCTGCGCACCCGGATGAGATTTAGTCGGCAGCACCGGAGAGAGCAGCGCGAAATCGCAGCCCAATGCCTCCGCACGGCGCAGCTCTTCCGCGTTGTGGCATGAAGCCGCGCACCAATCCACCGCCGGACGTTCGGTTAAGTTAGCGAGTTGCGCCGAGGTCAGCTGCACACCGTCAGCGCCCACTTCTTGCGCCAACTCCACATCACCGTTGAGCAACACCTTCGCCCCGCGTGCATGCGCCAGCGCCACCACACGCTGTGCCAGCGCGCGCAACTCGTCACGCGCGAGATGCTTCTCGCGCAACTGCACCAGCCGCAGACCAGCATCCAACTTGGCTTGCAACCTTGTTATGAACTCCTCCGTCCCCAGTTCGGCGGCATTGCTGATGGCATATAGAGTGGGCAATTCCAGCGCACGCAAGATGGGGGCATTGGCAGGGAGGATGGGAGACACCGAACATCTGCTCCCCACTTTGGCAAAGGGGGGCTGGGGGGGATTTTTCTGCCAAGCAAACTGCTGCCCCTCATGCGGATGCAGCTCCCCGCTCCATTCCGTCACACGGAAAAAATTCAAACGCACCGTGGCGTGCGGATAAGTGAATACGCGCGTAAGCCACGGGTAAGCAGTTTGCACTTCGATACCCAGCTCTTCGCGCAGCTCGCGCACCAAAGCGTGATGCGCTGTTTCGCCCGGCTCGACTTTGCCGCCGGGAAATTCCCAGTAGCCGGCCCAGATTTTGTCGGCGGGGCGTTGGGCGAGGAGGAAGGAACCGTCGGGGCGTTGCAGGACAGCAGCGGAGACTTCGACTATTTTTGGGGGTTGGGTATTCAAAATTGCATCTCTAATTTTTAATTTCACGCAGGCCGTTCGTCCTGAGCTTGTCGAAGGATGGGCGTAAGCCCGCTGGTTTGTTAATTCAACACCGTCGGGGGTTGCCCGACAGCAAGTTACCTTCTTTTGCTTCGCCAAAAGAAGGTAACCGAAGAAAAGGCGACCCCAGTTTGCCGCCCACTTCGTGGGTACCCTGCGTTGCTCGACTGGTCAGGCGGCTGCGGAACTCGCGCTACGCGCTCAAACAGTCCTCGCCGAAATCCCCTGACCAGCCTGCGCTACTCGGCGGCGCACAGGGGAGGAAAAAGCAAAATCCAAAACCACCGCGTGGGCACTTCGCGCCCACGCCTTTCTAAGAAAAATCCTCATCAAAATCCCATTTGCTAACAGGCCCACCGAGAAATTCTATTACCCCATCCTCTGGCATTCTGTTCCATTCGTAAATATTTAAGTCCTTAGCATGATTGAAAGCTGGTGGAATAACCTTTAGTAGTTTCGAAATTAGTGCGACATTTAACTTATCCCACAAGGAAATCACTAACTGCCAATCTGACACATCTCGATGAGCGCCAATCTTATTACGCACTGCAATCAAATCATTTTCTACAGCTTTTTTTGCTTTTGAATACTCACTCCACAGCAAGTTGGCGGCGCTTCGTTCGTCAGATGAAATTCCACGATATAGCGGCTTTTCCCCTGCCGCATAAATCTCAGCAGTCATAACTTTTGAGCATAGTAAATCCATAGTTTGAACAAGTGATCGAAGCTCAATTACCACATACTTCAGAAAAAGTTTACGGTCATACTCATCTTTGCATTGTGACCTCAAGGCAAGGAGTCGTTCAATATCATCCCATGTATGCTGCCCGGAAATTAAAAGCGATGCAGCCTTATCAGCAGGAAACCAAGCTTTAGAGCTTCTCTCCCAAATTGGGTGGAAGGTAGAAGCTTCATTTTGATTTGGGTCGTCAATAGCGCTCATCTCATTAGGCTCCAAAGCTCAGCAAAAAATAACGTTACTAAGGGAGGCACGAAGTGCCCTCGCGGTGGTTTTGGTTTTTGACTTTCCCTCCCCTGTGCGCCGCCTCGATCATTCGCAAACAAGCGGAGGTTTAGGCGAGGACTGTCTGAGCGCGTAGCGCGAGTTCCGCAGCCCCGCTTGTTTGCGAATGAGCGAGGGAACCCACGAAGTGGGCGGCAAACCGGGGTCGCCTTTTCTTGGGTTACTTTCTTTTTGGCGAAGCAAAAGAAAGTGACTTGCTGTCGGGCAACCCCCGACGGTTTTGAATTTGAATTTTAAAAGCATGCGGGCTTCGCCCATCCTTCGACAAGCTCAGGACGAACGGTCAGACTACATTTTCCCGCACCAATCCTTCGCAAACTGCCCCGCCACTCTCCCGCTCCTTGAACCCCGCATCAACGACCACTGCAACGCCGCCGCACGCACCTCATCCGTCATGCCCTGCTGCCATCCGTGATGCGCCAGCCAATGCCCCGCCACCGCCAGATATTCATCCTGCGTAAACGGATAAAACGAAATCCACAGCCCGAAGCGTTCCGACAGCGACACCTTCTCTTCCACACTTTCCGCCGGATGCACTTCGTCGCCGACATGTTTGGTGGCGAGGTTGTCCTGCATGTAATCCGGCATCAGGTGGCGGCGGTTCGAGGTGGCGTAGATCAGCAGGTTGTCGGAGAACGCCACCAGATCGCCGTCCAGCGCGGCTTTGAGCGATTGGTAGCCGGGCTCGGCATCGTTGAAGGAGAGGTCGTCGCAATACAGGATGAAGCGCTCACTACGCCCCTGCACGAGGCCGACGATGTACGACAGGTCGATCAAGCCCTGCTTGTCGATCTGGATCACGCGCAGGCCTTGCGCGGCGTATTCGTTCAGCAGCGCTTTGACCAGCGACGACTTGCCCGTGCCGCGCGCGCCGGACAGCAGCACGTTGTTCGCAGTGCCGCCGCGCACGAATTGCAGCGTGTTTTGTTGGATGCGTTGCTTCTGGTCTTCGATGCCGAGCAGGTCGGCGAGTGCGATGCGCTGAAAATTGGCAACGGGGTGCAGCGTGCGCTGCTGGTGATCCCAGCGGAAGGCTGCGGCGGCTTGCCAATCGGGAGGCTGCGGCTGCGCGCCGGGCAGGATGTTTTCGAGACGGGCGAGCAGGCCTTCGGCGCGGGAGAGGAAGTGGTCGAGTTTATCCATACGGTCTCTTGATCGTCATTCCGGCGTCGGCCGGAATCCAGTAAACAAAAATCCTGCGTAGCAGACAAACCCAATCGTCCCGCTACGCGGGGCTGGTTCAACTCATCTGGATTCCGGCCTGCGCCGGATAACCAGCCACTTGCTGGCTTAGTGGAATGGCTAGGAGTTATATCAATGACGCGCTAACTACGATAGCTCGCGTTGATCTTCACGTAGTCGTAAGAGAAGTCGCAGGTCCACAGCGTGGCGTTCACCGCGCCGCGATTCAGCACGACGCGAATGGTGATGTCGCTTTGCTGCATCACGCGTGCGCCGTCTTCTTCCTGATAGCTCTTTGCCCGCCCGCCGTTCTCGGCGACCAGCACATCATCGAGATACAGCTTCAAGGTCTCGACGTTGAGATCGCCCACTCCGGCGTAGCCGATAGCGGCGAGAATACGCCCGAGGTTCGGATCGGAGGCGAAGAACGCGGTCTTGACCAAGGGCGAATGCGCGATGGCGTAGCCGATTTTTTTGCACTCGGCTTCGTCGCGGCCAGCCTCGATCTGGATGGTGATGAACTTGGTGGCGCCTTCGCCGTCG
The DNA here is from genome assembly GCA_037446005.1 of Gallionellaceae bacterium. Taxonomy (GTDB): domain Bacteria; phylum Pseudomonadota; class Gammaproteobacteria; order Burkholderiales; family Gallionellaceae; genus PALSA-1006. Next base: position 13,618 of record JBBIJL010000011.1, read on the forward strand.
CGCACGATGGCTTGCGCCAAGAGGGTGGCGACTTCGGTGACCACGGCTTGCAGCGCGGCGCGGTTGGCCGCATCAATTGCCACGCCGCTCTTGCCCGTGGCAATGAGCATGAGCGCATCGTTGGTAGAAGTGTCGCCATCGACCGTGATGCAGTTGAACGAGCGGTTAGCCGCCTCGGCCACGATCTGTTGCAGCAGCGGAGTTGCCACCGCTGCATCGGTGGCGATGTAGCCCAGCATGGTGGCCATGTTGGGGTGGATCATGCCGGAGCCTTTGGACATGCCGGTGACGGTGACGGTCTTGCCGTCGATCTGCACTTGTTTCGACACCGCCTTGGCGACGATGTCGGTGGTCATGATGGCTTGCGACGCGTCGAACCAGTTGTCTGCTTTCAAATTGGCGATGGCTTGCGGCATGCCGGCGACGACCTTATCGACGGGCAGCGGCTCCATGATGACACCGGTGGAGTAAGGCAGCACTTGCTCGGGCGCACAGCCCAGCAATTTCGCGAGTTCGGCGCACGTGCTGCGCGCGGCAGCCATGCCCTGTTCGCCGGTTCCGGCGTTAGCATTGCCGGTGTTCACCAGCAGCGCGCGGATGCCTTTGTTCGCGGCCAGATGCTCTTTGGCAACGGTGACCGGCGCGGCGCAAAAGCGGTTGGTGGTGAACACGCCCGCGACGGTTGCACCTTCGTCCAGCTTGATGACCAGAACGTCCTTGCGGTTGGCGCGCTTGATGCCCGCTTCCGCAGTACCCAAAAAAACGCCCGCAACGGGCAACAGTTGTGCCGCGACGGGCGCAGAAAGATTGACTGGCATTTAACGTCCTTTAGTAACGGCCGTGGGTACGATGGATGTAGTTGCTCATCTCAACGGATTGCGTGTTCATGCGGCGCACGATGCCGTGCACATGGCGCACGATGCCGCGCATCACGTAATACACGATGGCGGGCTGCGAGTTCAGCAGGGACTCGAAGCGCGAGCGTTCCAGCACCAGCACTTTGCTGTCGGTCTTGGCTACGGTGGTCGCGCTGATTTGCATGACATTGCCGCCGACAAAGCCGATGATCCCGGCCAAATCGCCGATCTGAAGCATGTGCAGCGTCATTTGTTCGCCGCCGGTATTCGCGGTGGCTTCCACGTCGCCGCTGCCCAAAATCAACAGGGCGTCTTTCAACTCGGTTTCGCCCGGCTTGAGGATGTATTCCCCCGCCTTGTAATCGCGCACCGTAATCAAACTCGCCAATTGCTCGATCTCGGAGTCGCGCAACTCCTCGGACAAAGTGGAGTTACGCAAGGCATTCAAAACCAGTTCATTCGTTACCATTATTCCCTCCCCGTAATAATCAATTCAATTTTCCGTGGCACTGCTTGTATTTTTTCCCCGATCCGCACGGACACGGATCGTTGCGCCCGACTTTTTCACCGGCGCGCACAAAGGGCTTATGCTCGGCATCTTCGTGCTCTTCATCGCCATCCTGCGCAAGCGCCTCCTCGTAAGCGGCGTGATGATACTGCACATTTTCCGGCGTGTGGGGCGCTTCCACCGCCTCGACTTCTTCGCTGCTGCGGATCTGCACATTCATCAGTGTTTGCGTCACATCGCGCTTGATGCTTTCCAGCATGCCGGCGAACAATTCGAATGCTTCGCGCTTGTACTCCTGCTTGGGGTTCTTCTGCGCATAGCCGCGCAGGTGGATACCCTGACGCAGGTGATCCAGCGCGGCCAGATGCTCGCGCCAATGCGTATCCAGACTGCCCAGCATCACGATACGTTCGTAGCCGTGCATGATTTCGCCGCCGACCGTATCGACCTTGGCCTGATATTGCTGCCGTGCCGCTTCGACCACGCGCCCGCACAGACCGTCCGCATCCAGTTGTTTGTCCTGCTCCAGCATCTCGGCTACAGGCAAGTGCAACTGGTACTCGGCGGCCAGCGCCTTCTCCAGCCCGGCGGCATCCCACTGCTCTTCCATGCTGCCGTGCGGGAAATATTCGGCCACGGTGTCGGACAGCACGCCCTCGCGCATCGCGCTGATGGTCTCGGAAATATCTTCGCTTTCCAGCAGTTCGTTGCGCTGCTGGTAGATCACTTTGCGCTGGTCGTTGGCCACATCGTCGTATTCGAGAATTTGCTTGCGCATGTCGAAGTTGCGCGCCTCGACCTTGCGCTGCGCGTTCTCGATGGCGCGGGTCACCCACACATGCTCGATGGCCTCGCCTTCCGGCAGCTTGAATTTGTTCATGATCGCGGAGACGCGATCCGACGCGAAGATGCGCAGCAGCGGGTCTTGCAGCGACAAATAGAAACGGCTGGAACCGGGGTCACCCTGGCGTCCGGCGCGGCCGCGCAACTGGTTGTCCACGCGGCGCGATTCGTGGCGCTCGGTGCCGATGATGTGCAGGCCGCCGCTGGCGACCACCTGCTCGTGTACCGGCTTCCATTCCGCCTTCAATTCCGCCACGCGCTGTTCGCGCGCCGCCGCATCCAGACTCTCGTCCATGCGCACCAGCTCGATGGGCTTTTCCACGTTGCCGCCCAGCACGATGTCGGTACCGCGACCGGCCATGTTGGTGGCGATGGTGATTGCTTTCGGACGCCCCGCCTGCGCGATGATCTCGGCCTCGCGTGCATGCTGCTTGGCGTTCAGCACTTGATGCGGCAATTTTTCTTTTTCCAGCAATTTCGACAACAACTCGGAAGTCTCGATGGAGGTCGTCCCCACCAGCACCGGCTGGCCGCGCTCGTAACAGTCGCGCACATCGGCGATCACCGCCGCATATTTCTCATTGGTCGAAAGGTAGACCTTATCCATCAAATCCTTGCGCACCGTCGGGCGGTGCGGCGGGATGATGACGGTTTCCAGATTGTAGATGGACTGGAACTCGAAAGCTTCGGTGTCCGCCGTGCCGGTCATGCCGGACAGCTTGTTATACATGCGGAAATAATTCTGGAAGGTGATGGAAGCCAGCGTCTGGTTTTCCTTCTGGATCGCCACGCCCTCTTTGGCCTCGACCGCCTGATGCAGTCCGTCCGACCAGCGCCGCCCGGACATCAGACGTCCGGTGAACTCATCCACGATGACCACTTCGTCGTTTTGCACCACGTAGTGCTGGTCGCGCAGGTACAGGTTGTGCGCGCGCAAGGCGGCATACAAATGGTGGATCAGCGTGATATTGGCCGGATCGTACAAGCTGCCGCCCGCGGGCAGCAGGCCGGCTTGCGCCAGCAATTGTTCGGCACGCTCATGCCCGGCTTCGCTCAGCAAAATCTGGTGGTTCTTTTCGTCCACACTGAAATCGCCCGCGGACTCTTCGGTCTCTTGGCGCACCAGATGCGGCACGATCTTGTTCATGTGCAAATACACATCAAGATTGTCTTCGGCCTGACCGGAGATAATCAGCGGCGTGCGCGCCTCGTCGATCAGGATCGAGTCCACCTCGTCCACCACGGCGAAATTCAAACCGCGCTGGAAGCGTTCATTCGCCTGCCCCGCCATGTTGTCGCGCAGGTAGTCGAAACCGAATTCGTTGTTGGTGCCGTAAGTGATGTCGGCCGCATAAGCTTCCTGCTTGTCGTCATGATCCATGTTCGACAGGATGACCCCGACCGACAGCCCGAGGAAACGATACAGGCGCCCCATCCATTCGGCATCGCGCGAGGCGAGGTAGTCGTTCACCGTCACCACGTGCACGCCCTTGCCGGACAGCGCATTCAGGTAGGCAGGCAGCGTCGCCATCAGGGTCTTGCCTTCGCCGGTGCGCATTTCGGCGATCTTGCCGTAATGCAGCACCATGCCGCCGATCATCTGCACATCGAAGTGGCGCATTTGCAGGGCGCGCTTGCCGCCCTCGCGCACCACGGCAAAAGCCTCCGGCAGCAAGGCATCCAGCGTCTCGCCCTGCTGCACGCGCTGCTTGAACTGTTCGGTTTTATTTCTCAACTCGTCGTCGGAAAGCGCGGCAATGCCGGCTTCTAGCGCATTGATGGCATCTACGTTACGGCGGTATTGTTTAAGCAGGCGGTCATTACGGCTACCGAATACACTTTTCAGCAATTTGGAAATCATGTTCTTAAGTTTTACTCTGTCACTACTTGCGAATAAATAAAAAAGGGTGAGGCTACTGTCCTCACCCTTGTTACAAAGTCAACACGCATCAACTCGCGGCTCTTTGCAGGAAACGCACCGGGTTTTGGGCGAGGCCTTTGTATCTCACTTCAAAATGCAGGTGATTGCCCGTGGAACGGCCAGTACTCCCTACTTTGGCAATTTCTTGCCCGCGTCGTACTACGGCGCCAACCTTGGTCAACAGCTTGGAGGCATGCGCATAACGCGTGACTATATCGTTGCCGTGATCAATCTCGACCATATTACCATATTGCGGATGGTAATCCGCATACACCACCACACCACCTGCCGAGGCGTAGATCGACGTTCCCTCCTGCACCATAAAATCCACACCTTCATGCATGGCATTCTTGCCCGTGAACGGATCAATGCGCCAGCCGAAATTGGAGGAGTACCAGCCGTCGGTGATCGGCGCCACGGAGGGCAGCAGGCGTTTGTTCAAACTGTCCTGCATCAACAGCGTTTCCAGCGCCACCAGCTTGTCGCTGCGATCACCCAGTAAAGTTGAAAGATTGGCCAGTTGCTGGTTCATATTGGCCAGAGAGACATCGGTCTGCTGCGCTGCCGGCAGGTAAGGGCCGCCTTGTGCGGGCAATTGCTCGAAGGAAAATTCCTGCGGCTTCATCCCGGTCATCTTGGCCAAACGCGCACCCAGCGTATCCAGACGCAGCAACTGCGCCTGCATTTGCCCCAGCCGCTTGGCCATCGTGTCCAGGCTTTCGCGCAAATAGGATTGCTGCTTTTGCAGCTCATCCTGTTGCGCGCTGGCCAGCCAGTTGCGCAATTCATTGCTGATGCCGCCCGGCTGCAAACGCACAATGGCGTACTGCGCCGTCAGCACTGCGCCGACAAAGAGCAACAATGCCAGCATCGCCACCACCGACAAGTGCGTGCGCGTGAGCGTAATGCTGCGTGCTTTTGCAAACCGACTGGAAACTAGAATAATATTCATGCCTCCCCCTCCTTAAATTGAATTTCCCACAACCGTGCCACACCGCCTGAATGCGTTCTTCACTTCCAGCCGCGAACTAAGTCAGCTCGCGCGCAAAGCGCAACAGCTCATGGCGCTGCAACGGCAGCTGGAACAGGTCATCCCACCCTCGTTAAAGCGCGGCTGCCGCGTGCTGCGGCTCGACCAACAGACGCTTACTCTGGCGGCAGATAACGGCGCAATTGCCGCAAAATTGCGCCAAATGACCGCAGACTTGGCCGCCAAACTGCGCGAGAGGGGCTGCGAGGTTACTGTAATTCAAATACAGGTGCAAGTTAGCGCCACGCCCTATACACCGCCGCCCAAGCCCCACCCGTTAAGCGCTACGGGTAAAAATCAGCTGGCCGATTTCGCCGGAACGCTGGCTGACTCGCCGTTAAAAAATGCGCTGAACCGTTTGGCCAAACGCAGTTAAGGCGCTTCTAAAAATGCAGATTTCGCCCAAATGCAAGGCGTGGAAAAAATATGCGAGCATCTGCTGCGCAGGTTGCCTGCTTACCCCACTTCGCAGCGCGGCATATGGATGATATGTAAGCAAGAAATTTTTTCCGCAACGCAGCAATTGGGATGAAATATGGATTTTTAGAAGTGTCCTTAAAGCAACACCCGCCAGCCGATCAACACGTAGCGCTCCAGCAAAAACAGCACGCCGAACACCAGCAGCATAACGGCATCGAAGCGCACCACTTGCCAGGCAAAACGCAAATAGCTCTGCTTGCGGGTGAATACATAGGCGCCGCCGGACAGGACGATGATTAACGCCGACAGTACCAGCAGCAAACGCAGTACCAGCATGTAGCCTCCGTGCTAAACGGCTTGCAGTTGCAGACGCGAAAAATCCGGTGCTTCTTCAGGTGTGTCGAAGGTAACAAATTCCCAAGCAGCCTTGTCGGCCAGCAAAGCGCGGCATAAGGCATTATTCAGCGCATGGCCGGATTTGTAGCCGGTGAATGCGCCGATCAACGGATACCCCAACAGGTACAAGTCGCCGATGGCATCCAGCACCTTATGTTTAACGAACTCGTCCTCGAAACGCAGCCCGTCGGGATTGATGACACGGTACTCGTCCATCACGATGGCGTTGTCGAGATTGCCGCCAAGCGCCAAGCCCTGCGAACGCATGTATTCGACTTCCTGCATAAATCCGAAAGTACGCGCGCGACTCACTTCACGTATATAGGAATGCTCGCCCAGATCGACCGTCACGTTCTGCTTGGTATTGGTGAATACCGGATGGGCGAAGTTGATGGTAAAACTCAGCTTGTAGCCGTTGAAAGGATCGAAGCGCACCCATTTGTCGCCGTCTTTCACTTCCACGGCTCTCCTGATGCGTATGAATTTTCTGGCGGCGGATTGCTCGACAATCCCGGCTGATTGCAACAGAAAAACAAAGGTACCCGCACTGCCATCCATGATAGGCAGCTCGGAGCTGCTCAATTCCACAATGGCGTTGTCGATCCCCAGCCCGGCGAGCGCCGACATCAGGTGCTCGACCGTCGCGACGCGCGCACCGTGCGCTTCCAGACAGGTCGAGAGCCGCGTGTCATGCACCGCATGCGCTTCGGCCCGAATATCCACGGGATGCGGCAAATCAACGCGGCGAAACACGATACCGCTGTTAACGGGCGCCGGGCGCAAGGTCAGATAGACCTTTTCGCCCGTATGCAAACCGACGCCCGTCGCTTGCACGACCGTCTTTAATGTGCGCTGCTTGACCATTTTTTCTTTCAACAAAACCCGACAAATCAGGCGCGCAGTTTAGCATAGCCAGCCGGACACCCCGGCCGGCTCCACCCGCCGGTGCGCCGTATTTGCGCGGGAATGCGTCGCTTAGTCTGCCTGTTTACGCAGGAACGATGGAATATCCAGCGTATCGACGCCGGACTGTTTCATCGCTTCCACGGTGGCTTCGCGATGACGTCCGGTGCGCATCACTGCGGGCATGTCGAGTTCGCGGTAATCAATCGAAGGCATGGCGTCGTGCGTACCGGTACGCAGTTGCATTTGCGGAACCAGCACTGGCTTGGGTTGCTTCTTGCTCACGAGCGAACCCAGACCGGTCGCCACGATGGTCACGCGCAATTCGTCGCCCATAGACTCGTCGAACACGGAACCCACGATCACCGTCGCTTCCGATGCGGCGAACTGGAAGCAGTTCATCACTTCGTGCAGCTCTTCCAAAGTGAGACTGCTGCTGGAGGTGATATTCACCAACACGCCGCGCGCACCGGACAAATCCACATCGTCCAACAAAGGGCTGGCGATCGCTTGCTCGGCCGCTTTCTTGGCGCGATTCTCACCGGTCGCAGTCGCCGCGCCCATCATTGCCATACCGTTTTCCGACATCAGCGTGCATACGTCGGCGAAGTCCACGTTGACCATGCCGGGCACATTGATGACTTCAGCGATACCGGCAACGGCGCCTTGCAACACGCCGTTCGCGGCCTTGAATGCAGCAGGCAATGTGGTCTTGCCGCCCAATACTTCCATCAGCTTGGCATTCGGCACGATGATGAGCGAATCGACATAGCTCGCCAATTCTTCGATGCCGGTCTGCGCCAGCGTCATGCGCTTGCCTTCGAACACGAACGGCTTGGTCACCACCGCCACGGTGAGGATGCCCATTTCCTTAGCCACTTGCGCCACGACCGGAGCCGCACCGGTGCCCGTACCGCCACCCATACCTGCGGTGATAAACACCATGTTCGCACCTTGGATGATCTCGGCGATGCGCTCGCGATCTTCTTCCGCCGCCGCTTGTCCGACCTCTGGCTTGGCACCCGCGCCCAAACCTTTGGTCAGTGCGGAACCGATCTGCAACTGCATACGCGCCTTGCTGCGCTTGAGCGCTTGCGCATCGGTATTGATGGCGATGAACTCGACACCCTGCACGCCCTGCTCGATCATGTGATCGACCGCATTGCCGCCGCAGCCGCCCACGCCGATCACTTTGATAACTGCCCCTTGTGGTTGTGCATCCATTAGTTCAAACATCGTTTTCTCCTTATCAAATTAAACCTAATACCCTGAACTTCAACACCCTAAAACAAACCCCGATCAAAAATTCCCCTGAAACCATTCCTTCATGCGCGCCATCACATCCTTGAACGAACTCGATTGCATGCGAGCCACCTCATGTTTTTGCTGCTGCTCCAAGCCGTACAACAGCAGCCCCACACCCGTCGCAAAGCGCGGCGTCTTCACCACATCGGACAGGCCGCCGACGTAACGCGGCAAGCCCAAGCGCACCGGCATGTGGAATATCTCCTCGCCCAGCTCCACCATGCCGTGCATGGCGCTGCTGCCCCCGGTCAACACGATGCCGGACGACAGCAGGTCTTCGAAACCGCTACGGCGCAACTCGGCCTGCACCAGCGAATACAACTCTTCCACGCGCGGCTCGATCACATCCGCCAGCGTCTGGCGCGACAAGGTGCGCGCGCCGCGATCACCCACACCCGGCACTTCGATCGGCGCATCGTCGGCCAACTGGCGCAGCGCGCAGCCGTATTTGATCTTGATATCTTCCGCATCCTTGGTCGGCGTGCGCAAAGCCATCGCGATGTCGTTGGTGATCTGGTCGCCCGCGATGGGGATTACCGCGGTATGGCGGATCGCACCGCCGGTAAAGATCGCCACGTCGGTCGTGCCGCCGCCGATGTCCACCAGACAGACACCGAGGTCTTTTTCGTCGTCCGCCAGCACCGCACGGCTCGATGCCAGCGGTTGCAAAATCATCTGGTTCATCTCCAGGCCGCAGCGATGCACGCACTTCAAAATGTTCTGCACCGCCGCCACCGCACCGGTGACGATGTGCACCTCGACCTCCAGACGCATACCGCTCATCCCCAGCGGCTTCTTGATGCCTTCCTGCCCGTCGATGCTGAACTCCTGCGCCAGAATATGCAGAATCTGCTGGTCGCCCGGCAGGCTGATCGAACTGGCCGTTTCGACCACGCGGTCGATGTCGGCCTGCGTCACCTCCTTGTCTTTGATCTTGACCATGCCGTTGGCGTTCGAACTGCGGATATGCCCGCCCGCGATGCCGGTGTACACCTCGCGTATCTTGCAGTCCGCCATCAGCTCAGCATCGCCCAGAGAGCGCTGGATCGCCGCCACGGTCGCGTCGATATTCACCACCATGCCCTTCTTCATGCCGGAAGATTCGTGCATGCCGACGCCGATCACCTCCAGCGTTCCCTCGGGTTTCACTTCGGCGACGATGGTGACGATCTTCGATGTTCCGATGTCCAAACCAACGATCAAGTTTTTAACTTCCCTGTTTTTGCTCATCGTAATTTCCCTCTAAACCTTGTTTCCCGAAGCACGTTTACCCTGCACCTCCGCCCCGTTCGGCAGATAGGCCGCAAAGCCGTTGCGATAGCGCAAATCCACATGCGTCACCGCGCTCGACAGCGTCGCCAGACTGTACGGATAGACATCGACGAATCTAGCCACGCGCTGCTGCATCTGTTCACGCCCCAATTCCAACACCATGCCGTTGCCCAGCCGTACCTGCCATGCGAAGCGCGGCGACAAACTGAGCTGCGCGATATCCTGCTGCAACGGTTGCAACTCCGCGCTCAGCTCGCCGTACAAATCGGCCATTTGCGCGGACGTATTCGGCTGCCCGATAAAGGCGGGCAGCGTCTGCTCGCTCGCGGCGGAAAACACCTCGCCATGCGTATTCACCAGCGCCGCGCCGTTCCAGCGTGCCAGCGCCACATGCTCCTCCACTTCCACTTCCAGACTCCACGGAAACTTCCTGCGCACGCTCACCTTGCGCACCCACGGCAACTGCTCGAAAGCGAGCCGCGTGCGGTTCAAGTCCACCGTAAAAAAATTCCCGCGCACCTGCTCGCGCACCACGCGCTCGATCAACGCCACCGGCACCTGCTTCGGCGCGGCGCGCAACTCCACCGTATTCAACGGAAACACCGGCAAACGCAGCACGTAACGCACCGCACCGTACAGTGTCAGCACGAGACTGATGCCGAACAGCAGGTTCGCCGTAGTGCGCAGCAGCGGCGCGTTATCCCACATGTGCCCCGTCCAGTATCTGCACCACCAGTTGCTCAAAGCTGATACCCGCCTGCCGCGCCGCCATCGGCACCAGACTGTGGTCGGTCATACCCGGCGCGCTGTTGATCTCCAGCAGATAGGGTTTGCCGTCTTCGCTGCGCAGGAAATCCACACGCCCCCAGCCCTGGCAACCGACGAACTGGAACGCCTGCAAAGCCAGATGCTGCATCTCGGCCTCCTGCTCGGCACTCAGCCCGCAAGGGCACAATAGCGGCGTATCGTCGCGCAGGTACTTCGCCTCGTAGTCGTAAAACTCGTTCGCGGGCTCGATCTTGATAACCGGCAGCGCACGTCCGTTCAAGATGGTCGCGGTGTACTCGCCGCCGCTCATAAAGCTCTCGGCGATTACCACCTTGTCGTGTTTGGCCGCTTCGGCATAGGCGGCAGACAATGCTTCCACCGTCTTCACCTTGGTCACCCCGACACTGCTGCCCTCGCTCGCGGGCTTCACGAACAGCGGCAAATCCAGATGATCCGCCAGCGCATTCCAATCGGTCGGACCGGTCAACGCCTCATACTCGGGAATCGGCAAACCTGCGGCCTGCCAGATCAGCTTGGTGCGCCATTTATCCATCGCAATCGCCGAGGCCATCACGCCACTGCCGGTGTAGGGAATACCCATCAACTCCAGCGCGCCTTGCACCGTGCCGTCTTCGCCGCCGCGCCCGTGCAGGATGACGAACGCCCGGTCAAATTTCTCTTTCTTCAACTCGGACAAATCGCGCTGCGCGGGATCGAACGCGTGCGCATCCACGCCGCTCTTTTGCAGCGCGGCCAGCACCGCCGCACCGCTCTTCAACGACACCTCGCGCTT
>JBBIJL010000012.1:0-24630 GCA_037446005.1 Gallionellaceae bacterium
GCCGCCCGCACCTTACTTGCTGAATTACGACGTATGCTCTCCTCCATCTTGTTAAGCATGTCATCCATTTTCTTTTGCTGCAAAATCCGGACAGATTCACGACTAAATTCTGCGCCAAACAAAAATGCATTGGGAGTAAATCCGCCCACCCGCTTAACTAGGCCTCGCAACGTTTCTCCGGGTAATGCCTTGTACAACCCTGCATTGGCAATTTCACCCTCAAGACGCACATAGACACTACGGTTGGCCAGCGGCACCTGCATATCATCCTGTGAAAAAACGGTAATCAAGTCTCCCGCTTGCAATTGCACATTGTATTGAACGTCTCCCGCAATAGCCTTGCCCAAATTAAAGGGGATAAGCTGGGTAGTCAGCTCGTCAGTCTTCATGCGCTCGATCAGGGCGTATTCCCAATTAATTTCCGAAACGCCACGCTTGATTTCGTTGCGTAGATGCTCTTGGCCTTGACCAAGGCCTTGACCGGCCATATTTTGTTTAACCCAATAATCCGGGGTAATCAAAGCCTGCTTGTCGGGAATAAGATCACTGATACGCATCCCGTCTTTCCACGGATAGCGACCAGGATCGGCGACATTACCGCGCAAGGTAACAGCATTTTCAAAACGCGCTCCCAGAGATTGCACCCGCACCAAGTCACCGTCTTTAAGCACCTGCATCAAACCGGATTTATCCAGTTGCAGCTCTTCAACCTTGCGCCCCTTGCGCTCTTCAATACGTTCCAGCAAAACCTTCTGCGCTTTCGCCGTGGTAGTCATCCCGCCGGACAGTTCAAGCAATTCGCCCAGCGTAGTCTTCTCGCCTTTGAGCTCATAGATTCCGGGAGTGCTGACCCCACCATATATGGCGGCCAATTGACCTGCCGGCGGAATATGAATAATATCGCCCGGCATCAATGAAATATCTTTGCTCTTGTCTCCTTTCAGTAGGAACTCATACATATCCAATTCGGTGACAACTTTGCCGTTGCGCTTAACTTGGATATGCCTCAGCGACCCTCTGGACGAAGGGCCGCCGGACACGAATAAGGTATTCACCAAGGTACTCAGTGAGCTGATGGTATACACGCCGGGCTGGCGCGCTTGCCCTACCAGAAAGACCTGAATAGACCGCAAACGTCCAAGCGAAACATTCAATTCAAAGTTGCGAAATACTTTACCGATGGAACTTTTCAAGTGACGCTGCAAATCTTGATAGCGCACACCCGCCACACTGATACTGCCCACTTTGGGTAAATCGATTGCACCATTCCTGTTCACCACCGTGGTGAAGTCAATATCGACATTTCCCCAAGCTTTGATAACCAACTCATCTCCCGGCCCAAGCAAATAATCCGGCGTGACGGGAGCATTGTCTATCGGTGCAAAAGTAGTAGTTCCGCCCAAGAACAAGTTATGACCGTAAATGGGTAAACGACTCCCTACGGACTGTGCAACAAATTCCTGAAAATCGTTTTTTTCTTCGACTTGAACTTGGGGGGGATTTTTTTCGCCAGAATTGACTTGGTCTGCCGGGAGCGCGGACTGAGATTTATTGGCAATTACGGTCGAATTGGCACCCGCCATTCCTCCCGATGCCAAAGCATTCAAACAAGCTGCCTGTGCCGCAGGCGATGGTAGGCTATTGCACTTCTCACTGTTGACGGCACCACCTCCGCCCAGAATTGCCGCCTGACTCAAAACCGGAACCAGCAACAGCATTGCACATGCAAAGTATCTGGTTTTCAGACTTACACTTCCTGCTACCCGCGTCAAATAACCGACCATCTACTCACACCCTCAATAATTTTGCGTTATGCCATACCGGAACTGACAACAGCCATGTGTCATACCGTAGGGAGACTTAATTGGGCGCGCATTCTATCATCAAGTATGCTGTTGGGCAGCCGCTTCAGACAGAAATATCACGCCGCCACAAGCTCAGAAACACAGCATTTATCCCTTGCCCCAGATATCCACGTACTTATTGGCTTCGCGGCAACCTGCGTTGCCGCGAAGCCTCGAACAGGCATACTGCCGCCGCTGCGGCCACATTCAACGACTCCACTTTACCGGGCATCGGAATAGTAATGAGCTGATGGCTGACATTCGTTAAGGCGAGTGACAGGCCTGCGCCTTCGTTGCCGAAAGCAAAAGCGCTATTGCCCGTCAGCGTGCAACCGTAAAGACTGCTTGTGGCTTGCAGCGAGGTGGCGAAAATGGTGCCCTCGAACACAGCTGCCACGTTGAACAAATCGGCATGCTCGTGAATGCTCAACGCGAAATGCCCGCCCATCGCGGCACGCAAGACCTTGGGCGACCAGACATCGGCACAGCCGGCGGAAAGGAAGGCTGCGTCGCACCCCGCCGCTGCGGCTGTGCGCAGAATGGAGCCGAGATTGCCGGGGTCTTGAATATCTTCGAGCAAAATACAGAAACGGCTGTGCGCCGGAGCGATATGCGGCGGCGGCAACTCAATCAAGGCCAGCAGGCCGCTCGGCGTTTTCAACTCGGTAAGTTCGCCGAACAGCGCATCCTCCAAGCAGGTCAGCGCCACATCGGGCAAACGCGCAATCAGTCCGGCAATCTCCGCATCTTGCACGGCGGCTTTATTGACCAGCAAGTGCAAGGGCTGCTTGCCGGACGACAGATATGCTTGAACGAGGTGCGCACCATCCAGCAAAGTCTGCCCGGATTTGCGGCGCTGACGGGACGAACCGCACAGCTTGCTGAGTTCTTTGAAAAAGGGATTGTCGCGCGAGGAGATGTGCTTCAACTTTGCCTTCAAGCAGCGTCTTGTTGATTTGCAGGCTCGAGCAGGTTGCCCATCTCTTCCAGCGCGGGCAATTCGCTCAGCGTGCGCAGGTTGAGATCGTCCAGCAACTGCTGTGTGGTGGCATATAGCGCCGGTTTGCCCGGTGCATCGCGCGTGCCTATGCTCTCGATCCAGCCGCGTGACTCCAGCGTTTTAAGCACTTGCGAGGAGACGACAACGCCGCGAATTTCTTCGATGTCACCGCGCGTCACCGGCTGGCGATAGGCGATGATGGCCAGAGTCTCCATCACGGCACGCGAGTAGCGCGCCGGTTTTTGCGGGTCCAGACGCCCTATGTAGGCCTGCATCTCTGGGCGCGCACGGAAGCGCCAACCGCTGGCCACGCGGTTCAGTTCGATGCCGCTGTCGGTATATTTCTCCGCGAGCTGTTGCAGCAGCTCTTCGATGAAGCGGGTTTCCAACGGGGTATCGCCGAGTTTTTTCAACTCGGACATCGACAAGGGTTCCGGCGATGTCATCAGCGCCGCTTCAAATATTTTTTTCAGGAACGCGACGTCCGGCGCCCCCCCTTCTTGTGAGGTCGCTGCGGGTAATTGCTTTTCATTCGAGGGTGAGACGGCTTGTTCGGACATAAATATTTCCCAGCGTTTCGGTTTGCGTGATTTCGACCAATGTTTCCTTGGCCAATTCCAATATAGCAATGAAAGTAACAACGAGTTGCGGAATGCCGCCCGCATGATCGAACAGGTTTTCGAACGGTTCGAATTCGCCGTGGCGCAGCTGCCGCAGCAAGCGGGTCATTTGTTCGCGCACGGAAAGCTCTTCGCGCCGCACCTTGTGATGCGCATTCACCTTTGCCCGCGTGACCAGTGTCATCCAGGCGATGCGCAAATCCTCCACGCTCACATTGGGCAAGCGTTCGACCACGGTGCGCTCGATCAACACCTGCACCAATTCAAAATCGCGTCCCGCTTGCGGCATGTCATTCAGCCTTTGTGCCGCAAGTTTCATTTGCTCATATTCCAGCAAGCGGCGCATCAACTCGGCACGCGGATCTTCGATTTCCTCTTCGCCGATCTTGGGCGGACGCGGCAACAGCATGCGCGATTTGATCTCGATCAGCACCGCCGCCATCAGCAGATACTCGGCCGCCAACTCCAGCCGGTTGCGCTGCATCAACTCGATATAGGTCATGTACTGCTGCGTGAGCTGCGCCATCGGGATATCGAGCACATCGAGGTTGTGCTTGCGGATCAGATACAGCAACAGATCGAGCGGCCCCTGAAACGTCTCCAGCACCAGCTCCAGCGCGTCCGGCGGGATGTAGAGATCGGACGGCATCTCCAGCAGCGGTTCGCCGTGGATGAGTGCGCGCGGGATTAGCTGTAGTTCGGCTTGGCTCATGGCGTGCTCAGCTGTAGCTCAGCCCCATCGCCTCGCGCACATCGCGCATGGTTTCGGTCGCCAGCTTGCGCGCTTTCTCGCAGCCGTCGGCGATGATGTTACGCACCAAGGTCGGGTCGTCCAAGTATTGCTGGGCGCGTTCGCGCATCGGCTTCTGTTCTTCCAGTACGCCTGCGATGACGGGCTGTTTGCATTCGATGCAGCCGATGCCCGCGCTCTTGCAGCCTTGCTGCACCCACTGTTTGGTATCTTCGCTGGAATATACCTCGTGCAATTGCCACACCGGACAGCGTGCGGGATCGCCCGCGTCGGTGCGGCGCACGCGCGCGGGATCAGTCGGCATGGTGCGTATTTTCTTGGCGACACTCTCTTCGTCTTCGCGCAAGCTGATAGTGTTGCCGTAGGACTTTGACATCTTCTGTCCGTCCAGTCCCGGCATTCTGGAGGCCTTGGTGAGCATGGCCTGCGGTTCGGACAGGATCATCTTGCCGCTGCCTTCGAGATAACCGAACAGCCGTTCGCGGTCGCCCAGACTCAAGCTCTGTTGCTCATCGAGCAAAGCTTTGGCGGACTCCAACGCTTCATCATCACCCTGTTGCTGAAAACGGGTGCGCAATTCAGCGTACAGCTTGGCTTTTTTGCTGCCGAGTTTTTTCACGGCAGCTTCCGCCTTCTCCTCAAAGCCGACTTCGCGCCCGTAAATATGGTTGAAGCGGCGCGCGATCTCACGCGTGAATTCGATGTGAGGAACCTGATCTTCGCCCACGGGTACTTGCGTGGCGCGGTAGATGAGGATGTCGGCGCTTTGCAGCAGCGGATAACCGAGGAAGCCGTAGGTAGACAGATCTTTACCGCTCAACTTTTCCTGCTGATCTTTATAGGTCGGCATGCGCTCCAGCCAGCCCAGCGGCGTAATCATGGACAGTAGCAGATGCAACTCGGCGTGTTCCGGCACTCTGGACTGGATGAACAGCGTGGCACGTGCGGGGTCAACCCCCGCCGCCAGCCAGTCGATCACCATATCCCACACGCTTTGTTCGATCACCTGCGGCGTGTCGTAATGCGTGGTCAGCGCATGCCAATCGGCCACGAAGAACAGGCATTCAAACTCCTGCTGCATCTCCACCCAGTTTTTCAACACTCCGTGGTAATGCCCCAGATGCAAACTGCCCGTAGGGCGCATTCCCGATAAAACGCGATCAGCAAACATAGTCTATAAACCAAAAATTATATTAATCAAATTAATCAAACCGATTACCGGCACCGTCAAAATCCAGCCCAACACCGGCGTAATCGCCAAAGCGATCAGGATAAAAATGCCATAGGGCTCGATACTGGCCAATCTATACGCCCAGCGGTGCGGCAACAGACTCACCGCGATGCGCCCGCCATCCAGCGGCGGCAACGGCAGCAGATTTAACACCAGCAAGATGACGTTGATTTTAACGCCTAACTGCGCCATTTCCAGCAAGGGTTCGGCGAAATAACTCTCCGGCGACATCCAAGCGACCTTGGCCCAGAGTCCCCAGAACAGCGCCATGCATAAATTGGCGGCTGGCCCGGCCAGCGCCACCCACAACATATCCTGCTTGGGACGGCGCAATGCAGCGAAATTGACCGGCACAGGTTTCGCCCAGCCGAACAGGATTCCGCCCAGCCAGAGTGTCAGCAATGGCAACAGGATCGTGCCAACGGGATCGATATGGCGCAGCGGATTCAGGCTGATGCGTCCCTGCTGAAAGGCCGTCATGTCGCCGAAGTGGCGTGCCACGTAGCCGTGCGCCGCCTCGTGCAGCGTGATGGCGAACAGCACCGGGATAGCGGCGATGGCGATAGTTTGAATCAATGCGTCGAAATTCATTTTGCTTGTTTAACCCGTTCGTTTAACGGCTTGCCGTTGCATAAGAAAATTTTATTGCCACCTCGACAGTCGGGCTGTCCAGCCCGCCGCCCAACGATTTGACGCGTCCGGCTCCCAGCCTTAACGCAAACCAGTCGTCCAACTGCCAATCCAGAAAAGCGTTAGGTGCGGCAATCGCCCCGCCGCTGCTCTCGACGCCGCCGCCGCCGGCCGCCCCGAGCAACATTTCCGCCCCCAGCGACAGGCCGCCGAACAGTGGCTGCGTGCGCAGCCCTGCACCGAACAAACCGGAAGAATAACCGCCCTCTTTGCCGCGAAACGCACTGTGCGCCTGCCCGCTCAGGTAGATTGTATCGCCAATATAGCGATTCACTTTCAGTGTCACCACTTCCATCGGACTCGCGCTGCCATCTTTGTGCGCAGTTGCGACATAACGGCTTGCTCCGAGCAACCACTCGTAGCGGTCTATACCGGCTTGCCCGGATGCGCTGTCCGGGTGATCCAAATCCAGCGTCAAATTGGCACTGGCGTAACGCGCGCGCAACTGTCCGTCGGGCGCCGAAGCATAGCCGCCTTCCAGCGAGAAATGCATATCGCGGCTGAGGTTGCCCGTGGCATAGCCGCCCAGTTTGTACAACTGACCACCTCCCACCGAGACCGCGCCGCCTCCGCCCATACCCGCCGCCGCCCGCACACCAACGGCGGCATAGTCACCCGGCATGGGCGCCTCCACCCCGACCGTGCCGAGAAACTCGGCGTATCCTGCCGCCCCGCCGCTGGCGGCACCTGCCGCTTCTATGCCCCAGAAACGATTCGCCGAGCGCATTTGTTCCATGCGAAAACCGACCAGTCCGATGGTATTGCCCGCTCCCGGCTGCGCAAATATCTGCCCCTGATACCCCCCTACAACCGCATACACACGATCAAAGCCAACCCCGCCGCGCGGCTTGCCTGCCATCGGTTCAGCCAAACGCAAAGGATCAAGCTGAAAAAATTCCGTATCGACAGACAACGCCAAGCCAAGCTGATTGCTGGAAATCTGCCCGGATGGAAAGCTCACGTTGGCAGCCGACAGCCCCGCCCGATACGCGCCGAAATTCCATAACAAATCCACATGCGGGCGCAGCATCAATCCGCCGCCAACCAAGGCGGTCGCACCGCCCCCGCCGCCCCCGCCCGCATACAAACCGGTCTGCCATTCCCATTGCCGGAATATTGGCTGGCGCCAAGCGATTTCCGAGCCTACCGTAAAAAACCCTCCGCGCTGCCCGGTGAGCGCGCCGTATGCCGCCCCTCCCGCGTAAAGATTGGGGATGGTTTCCACCAAGTAATTTACCCCCAGCATGCCCATCGACTCGTTTGCCGGCAGCGCAATCTGCTCAAAGCTGACCTGAACCTGCGCCGGACGGTGAATATACCCGTCGCGCTCGGCAGCGGCAGCCTGCCCGACAAGCATGGCGGCAATAAAAGCGACAGCGACTCTACTCATCAATTCCGAAATGGCTCACTTCGCCTTTGCCGCGCCGTACCAGTACCGGCACGGCATCGGTCAGGTCAATCACCGTGGTCGGCTCGATGCCGACTGTGCCCCCCTCGATAATCAGATCGACTTTGGCTTCCAGATGCTCGCGAATCTCGTCAATGTCGGTAAGCGGATGCGGCGCATCCGGCAAGATGAGCGTGGAACTGAGCAACGGTTCATCCAACTCCTCCAGCAGCGCCAGCGCCACCGCATGATCCGGGATGCGCAAGCCAACCGTGCTGCGCTTCGGATGCTGCAAACGGCGCGGCACTTCCTTGGTCGCATCCAAAATAAAGGTATAACTGCCCGGCGTGTTGTTTTTCAATAAACGAAAGCAGGCGTTATCTACCCGCGCGTAGCGCGCCAATTCGGACAAGTCGCGGCACACCAGCGTCATATGATGTTTTTCATCCACGCCGCGAATCTGGCGGATACGCGCCACGGCCTCTTTATCCCCAAGGTGGCAACCCAGCGCATAGCCGGAATCGGTCGGGTATACGATCACCGCGCCCTCGCGCACCAGCGCTGCCGCCTGTTTAATCAGACGTGCCTGCGGGTTATCGGGGTGAATTACAAAAAATTGCGACATGACTATTCCTGAACAGGGGCATCGCCCCACATTGCCCAAACGGGTTTGCATTCCAACGGCAGATCCGGCAAACGTCCCAGATCGCGGTAACTTTCTCCCGGCCCGTGATAGTCAGAACCGCAAGAACTTAGCAGTCCGAACTCGGTGGCATAACGCGCAAATTCGGCATATTGCGGCGGCGTATGGCTGCCTGTCACCACTTCGATCGCCTGCCCGCCCATGGCAGTGAACTCACCAAGCAACTCGTGCAGCGTCGATTTTCCCATCGCCTTGCGTCCGGCGGTATAGCGTCCCGGATGCGCCAGCACGGCAATACCGCCCGCGCCGCGTATCCAGTTAATCGCATCCTGCAACTCAGCCCATTGATGCGGCACATAGCCGGGTTTGCCTTTGACCAGATAGCGTTTGAACACGCTGGCCACATCTTTGCAGTGCCCGGCTTCCACCAGATAACGCGCGAAATGCGTACGCCCGATGATGTCGGGATTTTTCGCATAGCGGTACGCGCCTTCCAGCACGCCGCCGATACCGCAACGCGCCAATGACTCCGCCATCAACTCGGCACGGCGGCGGCGGCCGCTGCGGATACCGTGCAAGCCCTCGGCCAGCGCGGCATTTTGCGGGTCGATACGCAGTCCGACGATATGCAGCGTGTGGCTGCGCCAACTCACCGATATCTCGACCCCGTTGATGAACGTCATGCCGCACCGTGCGGCTGCCTCAGCCGCCTCGGTCAGTCCATCCACATCATCGTGATCGGTCAATGCGAGAAACTTGACGCCGCGTTCAGCGGCCCGTGCCACCAGTTCGGTCGGCGACAACAGGCCATCCGAAACGGTGGAGTGACAGTGCAGGTCGTAATCGAGCATTAAATATCGCCGCCGCCTTTTTTCATGACCTTGCCTTCTTCGGCGCGCTTGCGGCGCACCTCTTTCGGATCGGCCAACAGCGGGCGATAAATCTCGATGCGGTCTTTTTCGCGCAACACGGTATCCGTCTTGCTCAACTTGCCGAAAAGGCCAAATTTTCCTTTTTCGAGGTCGATCTCGGGATGTTTTTCCAGCAAGCCGGAAAGCTTGATGGCATCTGCAATCGTCGAGCTTTGCGGCACCTCCAACTTGAGCAAAGTCTGCTCGTGCGGCAACGCGTACACCACTTCAATCTTGATCTTGTTATCACTCATTTGTCGCGTACACCTTTTCTGCGCGGTGGGTAAAAGCATCCACAAAGCTATTGGCCACGTAATGAAACACCGGGCCAACCATCTTTTCCAGCAGCTTGCTGGAAAACTCGTAATGCAACCTGAATTCTATTTTACAGGCAGACGGTGAAAGTGCGGTGAAATGCCAATTTCCGTCCAGATGCCGGAACGGCCCGTCTTGCAGCGTGATCGCAATGTCATGCGGCGCCTGACGCACATTCTCCGTGGTAAAACTTTGTTTGATCTGGTGATAATAGATATGCACGGTGGCGTGTATCGTATTTTCTCCCGCCGCTTCGACGCTGGCTCCACCGCACCAGGGCAAGAACAGCGGGTAGTCCGCCACGTTATCCACCAGCGCGAACATCTGCTCCGCGCTATAGGGAAGTAACACCGATTTTTCAACTAAGGCCATCGCTAACAAAGCTATCCGTACAAAGGCTGGTAGAATATCCCAACACACCGCAAAACACACCTGCATTCCAAGCCTGCAAATGAGCATCGTACAAAACAAAAAAGCCTTTCACGACTACTTCATCGAAGAACGCTACGAAGCGGGACTCATGCTGGAAGGATGGGAAGTCAAAGCCATACGCGCCGGACGCGTGCAACTCAAAGAAGCTTACGTCACCGTCAAAGACGGCGCGCTGTATCTGTTCGGTTCGCATATCAGCCCGCTGCTCAGCGCCTCCAGCCATATCCTTCCCGATGCGACACGCACCCGCAAGCTGCTCTTGCACCAGCGTGAAATAGAAAAACTCATCGGCAAAACACAGCGCGCCGGCTATACGATCATGCCGCTGGATATGCACTACAAGGGCAGCCGGGTCAAACTGGACATCGGTCTCGCCAAAGGAAAAAAAGAGCATGACAAGCGCGCAACTGAACGCGAGAAGGACGCAAAACGCGAAGCATCTCAGGCCATGAAAAAAGAGCGACGCTAAAAAGATGCGCGCTTGCGGCGCAGGCTCACATGAACGAAGTGAATGTTAAGCTCGCAACGCGAGCGGCCGAAGCCACAAGCGGGCGACTGAAAAAGAGCGCGAATCCAAGCGAGAAGCCGCTCAGGCCATGAAAAAAGAACGGCGCTGACCCGCAGTCAGAATCAATGCACCGTCTTTTTATTGACGAGGTATTGGATCAAAGAGCGCAATTTTGCCGGACGTACCGGCTTGTGCAATAGCTGAATCCCGCGCTCATTGACCACTTGCAACACCTCGGGCGAGGTATCGCCGCTGATCAATATGAATAGCGGCTGAGTCTTGAAATGCGCGTTGATCCATTCCGCCATCTCGATGCCGTTGCCATCCGGCAATCGATAATCGCATATCACCAGATCGAACTCCGCTTTGCCGTGAATCTCTTTTACCTCATTCAATGAGGCCGCCATCGAAACATGGCAGCCCCATGACTCGACGATTCCCTGTGTACTTTTTCGTACCAATGGATTGTCATCAATCACCAATACGTCCAGCTTGTCGAATTCATTGGGGGCGCGCTGCTCACCGCTTTCCTCGCGCACAGGGGGTGAAGGCTCCGCTTCGGGCCCTGCCACCTTCGGCACATAGATCGCAAACGTTGAACCCCGTTCCGACTCCGATCTCAGTTCGACATTGTAGTTAAGCAGTCTGGCAATACGATCCACAATCGCCAAGCCCAACCCCAAGCCTTTGCTGCGATCCCGTTCTTTATTGGCCAACTGAACGAATTCGCGGAAGATTTTTTTCTGCTCCTCGGGCGGAATGCCGATGCCGTTATCGCGCACCTCTATTCTCAGCCTGTCGCCCCGGCAACGGCAGGCCACAAGCACCCTCCCGCCGACCGGCGTGTAGCGTATGGCATTGCTGATCAAATTAACCAGAATGCGCTCCAGCAAGATCGGATCGCTGCTCACCGTCGAATTATTCGGGATGACGCGCAAGGTGATGCCTTTGCGCTCCGCCAACGGCATATAGTCGCGCGCAATGCGCTCAAGCATATTTGCCACGGGGAACGTGGAGATATTGGGGGTAACCACCCCTGCATCCAGTTTGGAGATATCCAACAGCGCATCCAACAGATTGGATAGCGCATCTACCGACTCCTCCACTTTTCCCACTATTTTGCTTTGCTCCGGCGTGGTGAGCTTGGAGTGCAGTTCCCCCACAAACAACCCCAGTGCGTGCATGGGTTGCCGCAGGTCGTGGCTGGCGGCGGCCAGGAAGCGCGTCTTGTCGTAATTCGCATTCTCCGCATCTTCTTTTTTCAAACGCGATTCCCGCGTCGCTGCTTCGATGCGCATTTCCAGCTGTTCGTTGAGTTGACTCAGGCGTATTTCGGCAAGTTTGCGTTCGGAAATATCGACGCTGATACCGATCAAATAGAGCGGCATTCCCTTCTGGTCGTAAACCGGTTTTTTGAAGGTGTGCAGCGTTCGGTATTCCTTGATCTCCGCATTCCATACCGACTCTTCGAAGTCGACCATTTTGCGCCCAGCAAACACCGCTTTGTCATTGGCCAGAAAATCAGCCATCTGCTGGGCCGGGAAAAAGCGGCTGCCGTCGGTACCTCTCACATTGGCAAACAATACCCCCCACTGCGCCTCGCAGGCACTGTTCATCAGGGTAATACGGCTTTGCGCGTCTTTGATGAACAATGAAACCGGCATCGTGCCGATAATTTCGTTCAAGCGTTCTTCGCTGGCACGCAACAACTCCGTTTTCCCTTCCAGCACCGCCCGGTCTTTCTGTAACTGGTTCGCCATCTCGTTGACGCCTTGCGCCAGCTCACCCAGTTCGCGGATGCTGGGCGCGGGAGACAGACGCATGTCCAAAGCCCCCTCGCCGATGCTGCGTGCAACATGATTCAGCGCCTTGATCGGGTCGATGATGCGACGCGACACGCGCAACACGAAGAACAGCGTCAAGCCGAGCAGCAGCATTGAAATCAGCGAACTGGCGCCCAGCACTTCCCATTTTTCTTTCTGCAAGCTCCGCTTGTTCATCTTGATGAGCACATGCCCCACCAGTTTGGTGGCCGCATTTTCGTTGAGCGCATCAAGATCGTTCAGGTCGATTGCCAGCGAAGCAATCGGCTCTCTCACCCAGAAATAATTCGGCGTATCGCTCACCACACCGAATTCGCCGTGCGTATTGATTAACCCGCTTTCCGCATCCGCTATCGCATCGCCCGCATAGGCGATAACTTTCCCCGACACATCCTGAATCGCGACAACGGCAACATCTTTTTGCTTCAGAGCCGTCGTGACATCTTTCTGCACCTGCTCCGTGTTGCCCGAGAACAACGCATACTCGCCCGCAGAGCCGATCTGCTTGGCCAATAATTTCGCCCGGTCGACCATTCCCTCCTCCATTGACGCAAAGCGGGAATACAGGAAATAACTGTCCAGCAGCATGACTGCCAGCAACATCGGCAAGAGGGAAATGAGCAGCGTTTGCTGGCGGATACTGGGGCGCATCACTTGGCTCCCCCTGCATTTGCCGCCGCTTTGATCTGCCTAATCAGCGCAGCAGGTTCCTTGATCTGGATTCCCAGCGAACGTGCGACTTGCTGATTGACCATCACCTCGAACTCGGCCGGATATTGCACCATGGGCAATCGTCCTGTTTCAACCAGTTGCCTGGTCGCGTCAGCCGCTTGCGCCGCGATTTGATCCGGGGTACTGAACACGGCACACAGTGCTCCGGCACGCACATACGGCGCCGACAAACCCACCAGCGGCACGCCGCTATGGTAAGTCGCCAGCAGGATATTTCTCATCGTCGTGGAGTTGTAAATCTGGGCATCGGGAACGGCGAGCAGTACATTGCTTTTTTGCAGCAACGATTGCAAATCACGATGCAATGAATCTGCGGAATCAACCTTTTGTTCATGAAGCACCAATCGACTCTCCGTCGCCGCCTTGCGCAAACCGGCGATTTCCGGCGACGGCACTGAATACAACAGCCCGATGTTTTTTGCTTCGGGCAACGCTGCCGTAATCAGGTCAAGCTGGCGTTTACTGGGTTGATCCAGATAAATAGCGCTGAAAGTATTTTTTTCACGCTGCGCGGGCAAGTCATGCAGCAATTTCTCAAAGCCGGCTTTCGAGACCAGCACGCTTAAAACGGGCACATTGCTATTGAGCGCTATCGTGGCCGACTTGATGCCGACCGCCACGATCAAATCGGCATTCGCCGGCAGCGCGTCGGTCTGAGAAATATTCAATGCCAGATTTTTTCGCTCTGTCTCCATCGCAAAGGAGATCGCAAACGCCCGGTAAACAGAACCCTCATCCGCCATCAACATCGCCACCCGCAATGGCTCGGCCTGGGCCGCGCATGCCAGCAGCCCCAGCGAAACAATGGTGACGAGATATTTTCCGATTCGGGTCAAGAGAGGCAAGAGAGGTAGGAAGCGACTCTAAAAATTTAGGTTTGCGGTCAACCAACCGCGCCGCGTGAAAAGAACATTAGCCACCTCGTTGATGGTACCGTACTTGGTGTATTTGTCCTGTGTCGCATTTTGGACAACAGCCACAATTTCAACATTCCGTCCTTTTTCAAGTTTGAATGTTTTCGCCAAACGCAAATCCAGCCTCCGCATTGTGCCTTCCATCGTCACGTCGGGACTGACATCGCCCACCCGCATCGCCTCGCGATAATAGTAGCCGGCACTAAACTGCCAGGTATCGGCAATATTCTGCGATACCAGCAGACTGACACTATTCTTGGGCACAAACTGCGAAAAATGTCCGAGATACTCGACTTGATAAAACTGCCTTACGCGGTCGCCGATAGACGAGTACGTCACCGGATCAATGGGATCCGGGGTCGCGTTGTAGTACTGGGTTGGCAGATTACCCAGGCTGGCCGTCGCTTGTTGATAGGCATAATTCGCCACTAAGAAGCTGCGCCCCTCGTTCCAGTGATACTTCACTGACGCATCAACTCCTTTGTATTCGGCAGAGAACAAGTTCGCAAAGCTATCCGGGAAGTTGGGGGGAGTCAGCAGCACGAATTTATCCCACCAGACCAGATTACTGACTTGATCGATATATGCCCGTGCATCGACCGTAATGCCGACCGAGCGGAACTCACCGAGGTAGCCGATTTCTTTCGACAGCACTTTTTCCGGCATAAGCGGGGTTTGGGGCGGCACATAGCCGCCTCCCAAAATCGTATTGTTGGCAGCAATAAATGCCTCCGACATCACCGGACTGCGCGTGGCGGTGGATATCCCCATGCGCATTGTATGCTGCGGCGTGAAATGGTAATTAAGCGCGGCACGCGGCGAGTTGTTCTGATGTCCCATACCGTTGGACTCAAACATCGTGCCGACATTGAACACCGCCGCCGAAGTGATATGCCATTCATCATGGGCAAATACCTGCCACGCGTTAATCGTATGCGGAATCACCAGCAGCAAGGGATAGTCCGCATAGTCGCGACGCACCTCGCCGCCCCATACTAGGCGATTGCTTTCGCTTAACTGGGTTGTGTTTTGCAACTCCAGTTCATTCCGCTCGCTTTTGACCGCCTGCTTGGTAAATCCGTCAGTCACTTTCTCGCCCGGATTAAGGAATATCGAACTTTGCAGCCCCTGACAGATGCGTGAATTGATGCAGATATTCGGATCAAATGAGTCATGCGTGGTATGTGAAAACGTCAGCTTTGTTTCGTCGTTGCCCGTCCACGCATGCGACCAGGTGAGTTGCTGGAAATCACTCTGTGCTTTAGTGTCGCGAAACGGATCTTCCGGTCTCGACAAGCCATTATGCAAATTCACGTCCAGAATTCCCAGACCATAGACCCCATTGCTGCTGCCCGTCTGCACTTCCAGACTATCGGTCGTGTTTGGGTGGTAGTTCCCCCTGAAATTTGCAAGCGTCGTCAGGTTGTGGTCATTCAGGACGCTGTTATCCAGCCCCTGATCCGAGCGGTACCCCACTGAGAAACGATAATCGAATTGCTCGCCAACGCTCCCGAAACGCGCCGAAGCGTCGGAGGCAAAACCCCGCGTCACCGATACGCTTCCCCCGTTCTGAGCGAGTGCGTCGCGCGTGATGATATTGATCACGCCATAAAAAGAATTAGTGCCGTGCGAGGCCGACGATGGGCCGCGCACTACTTCGATACGCTCAATATCTTCTGTCAGCAACGGCAAATCGGCCCAACTCACCCCGCCGTGCGGGGGCAAATAGATACTGCGCCCATCAATCAACACCTGCATGCGCCGGGCCAATTCATCCGATGAACCATGAAAAGAAACTACCGGGCGATTCGCATCGGCAAAGCCCACATACATTCCGGGCACCAGACGCATCAACTCGGGCACGGTTCGAAAACCCGATGCCTCGATCATTTTCCTGTCGATGACGGTCATCGCGCTGGGCGTTTCCGCCATGGGTTGGCGCAACCGAGAGGCCGTCAAGACAACGGGCAGCTCCTGAAAAAACGAATCTTCAGAAATGCCCACCTCTTCCGCCTGACAAGGCTGAGTGCATAGCCACAAAGCCGATAACAGCATCGGCATACCTGATTTATTAAAGAGATTGGATTGAAACAAGAAGCGCCCCGCCGGATAGATCAACGAGGCGCACGATAACCTATTGCGGATTGTATTTGCAAGCTTCAAACACGGAAGTGTTTCACCGACTCTTCCAGCGAGTGCGACAAATGTTCCAGCCGCTCAACGGTAGAGGAAACTTCCCTGACCGAAGCGCTATTTTCTTCCGACATTTGCGCCACTTTCTCGACGTTGTCCGCGATTTCGCGTCCGGCTTGGCTTTGTTCCTGGATCGAATTGGAAATATCTTCCACACCGGTCAACACACGCAACGCGCCGCCGTTAATTTCGATAATCGCCGTCCCGGCTTGCTGGGCGAGCAATGCCCCCGATTTAACCATTTCGACTGCGGCCTCCATTTCAGCCACAGCCTCGTTCGTGCTGCCCGTGATCGTCTCAGTCATCGCCGAAATCTCTTGTGTGGACTTGCTGGTCTTCTCGGCCAATTTCCTCACCTCGTCCGCCACCACCGCAAATCCCCGTCCCTGTTCGCCCGCCCGCGCCGCCTCAATTGCCGCATTCAACGCCAGCAAATTGGTTTGGTCGGCAATTTCTTTGATCGACTTGACGATATTCTGAATATGCTCCGATTTCTTGCCCAAATCTTCAATGGTCAGCGCCGCATTCACCACCGCCGTGTTGATTTTCTCCATGTCGCTCACGACCTGCTGCACCACTTTGCCGCCATCGCTCGCCAAGGTTTTGGAGTTGTCTGATATTTGCCGGACATCTCCCGCATGGCTCGCGACCTGGTCGATGCTCACAGTCATTTCCTCCACCGCCGAAGCCATGCTCCCGGCCGACTCGGATTGCGCTTGCGAACTCTTCTCGACCTTGTGCATCGTGGCGGACAGGTGCTTGGCGCGCGCATCAATATTCCCCGAAACCGAGACGATTTGATCCACCACCGATCCCAGCAACACTTTGGAAGATTGCACGGCACACAGGATTTCGCCCATTTCGTCGCGGCCGGAAATATCCACTTGCCCGGTCATGTCCCCGTTCACCAGATCGGCAAGATGGCTTCTGATTTCGACCACGCGGCGTGTGACAAAGTGTTGCACGACCCAGCCGATAAAGAAGAACAGCACCACTTGGAAAATCACCTGCCCCACGTTGATGATCGTGACGAATTTTTCATGCTCCTTAAAGTCCTTGGTCATGTCGATTTCAATGTCCGACGCACCGGCAACAACGCCCTCTTCCGCCACGTGGCAACTCAAACAGTCGGTACCGTGGAAGTTGCGCGTGAACATATAGGGCGTCACCACGCGGTAAAGCGTCTGTTCACCGCGATGCACGACTTCATAAAAAGGCTTCTTGCTGGCAATCACCTGACGCTGCACTTCGTCGCGCACTTTTTCCTCGGGCAGGCCGGCTCCGTACTGGTTGGCTACCGAGTCGCTGCGCACCAACTGCAAGCTCACAATATTTCCCGAACTGGATAATTTTTTAATCAACAACTGGCGCGTTTCGGGTTGGCTGATTTGTCCTGTCACCATCAGCATATTGGCGCCGTCGATCACCTCGTTGGCGACCGCATCGGCTCTGGCATCCACCGCATCGACCATGCGCGTTTTGACATGATCGGCGATATAGAATGTCGCCACCCCCACCACGAGCAGCACTACCGGCTGCAACAACACCTGTAGTTTCTTTTGCAGCGTGAGCTTGCCAAACCAGTTGGCAATGGAAAACCGGGAGACCGGCGCCTTGTCGCTACGGTAAAGCGTCTCCGCCGCCGCCACTTCCGCGTGGGTAGGTTTCTTTCTGAGCGAGATATAGCCCACCACATTGCCTTGGTTCAGGATAGGCGAGACGTTCGCTCTAACCCAATAATGGCCGCCATTTTTGGCGCGATTTTTGACAATTCCGCGCCAGGGGTGCCCCGCCTTGACCGTAGTCCACAAATCGGCAAATGCCCATTCCGGCATATCGGGGTGGCGCACGATGTTGTGGCTGCTTCCAATGAGTTCTTCGCGTGCAAAGCCGCTGATTTCCACAAAGGCGTCACTCGCGTAAGTAATGATCCCTTTAGTGTCCGTCTTGGTCACGAAGACCGCAGACTCCAGGTAGTCGATTTCTTTTTGCGTCACTGGTAGATTTTTCTTCATCACTCCCCCTCGGGCAAATTTTGCCGCGTGCATACTTCTTGCGTGATGGCATATTGACACAATTCTGAAATGCCCATAATGCAAATAGGCTCGTATTTACGAGCCTATTTGAGGGATTGCACAGACCGGAAAATTACGGCACAACAGCGTCTATGCTGACTTTCAGTCCGCTACTGCCGGGTTTGATCGTGCTGCTCATACCCTGCAAGTCGCCGGCCTCCGGCATGGCATTGCCCGATTTTGAAACACGCGCCACGACCACAACTTCGCCGAAATTCGACAGTCTCATCTGCGGCGCCATCGCCATGCTGTCATCCAGCGTGAATTGCAGCGGCAAGTCTTTTACCTGTTTGCGCACGATAGCCAGCGGCATCTTGGGACCTTGCGCCGCGCGCGCCAGTACAAACACGGTATCTGTCGGGCTGACTTTTCCTTTAAGCGCAGCACTTAACGTTACGGTACCCGAAATGCGCTCTTTCCCCGGCGCGGCGGCCTGCTGCGCCTCTGCGGCGGGAGCGATCTGCTCCAGCATCGGCGCTTTACCACCTTTGCTTTGCGCCAGAAAATCGCGTGCCTGACGGATTCCGCTTTCGATCATCTTGGCATCTTCGCTACCTCCGGGCAGACCTTTTAACAGGCGCTCCCAATGACGTACAGCGGCGGCATAATCCCCGCGTTCCATCGCAGCAGAACCCGCCAGTGCCAAAGCCTTCGGATGATTCGGATCGAGTGCGAGCGCCTTGTCGAGCAGCTGGGTGGGAGGACCGGACAGATGTTGTCCATGCACCATCGCCAACACATCGGCGTAATCCGCCCATATCCAGGCTTCGTCGGTCACAAACTGGGTCAGTTTTTCATAGGCTTTGGCTGCATCGGCATAGCGCTCCAATTCACCATACGCACGCGCCAGCAACAATAACGATTCCCCGTCGTTGGGATTCTGCGCGACTTTATCCTCCAGTGCTTTGATCGCGCCGGATGAACGCAGATCTCCCACACCACCGGATGAAGCAAGACTGGCTTCAGGAGAAAGCGCCATGCGATTGCCGATTTTCCAGTACAGGCCGACCGCAGCCAACGGCAAAAGAACAGCCAAGATGAGCGCCAGAGCCTTGAGCGGATTGCGCACTAGCGTTGCAACAGCCTGCTCTTCTTTGACTTCATCCAGCAGGCGCGCATCCAATTCGCGCTTGCCTTGTTCGTACAACTCCTGCGTCAACAAGCCGTTGCG
Source organism: Gallionellaceae bacterium (assembly GCA_037446005.1). Lineage (GTDB taxonomy): Bacteria > Pseudomonadota > Gammaproteobacteria > Burkholderiales > Gallionellaceae > PALSA-1006. Next base: position 19,241 of record JBBIJL010000012.1, read on the forward strand.
CAAGTCGGCGTCCATTTCGGCAATCTGGTCGCGGAAAATTTCCAGATTCGCCGCGTCGCGCAATACCGCATTGCTTTTATGCGTACTGCGCCACAGCGGCAATACAACGAAGGGCAACGCCACAAGGATGAGCAGCGCGCAAATAATCCAGAATATCGTCATGCTTGATGGTCTTTATCGTTATTGAGTAATGCCGCAGCGCGTTGCTGCGCCTCGGCAGAAAGGGTGATCTCGGGTACGGTCTGGCGGCGTTTGCGCAACTGAAACACTAACACTCCGCCACCTACCAGCAGCAAGGCAAACGGACCGAACCAGAGCAGCAATGTATAGGACTTCATCGGCGGCTCGTACAGCACGAAGTCGCCGTATTTTGAAACCAGATAATCAATAATTTCCTGATCGCTTTTGCCTTTGCTCATCTGCTCGCGCACTTCGCGGCGCAGGTCTTCCGCCAATTCGGCATGGGAACTGGCCAGCGATTCATTCTGGCAGACCAGACAGCGCAGCTTTTCCGCCAAACCGATCATGCGTTTTTCCAAAACCGGATCGGCCGCCAAATCTTTGGCTTCGCCCGCATAGCCGAATATCGGCATCAGGCATAACAACAGGACGAGCAAACGCTTCATGACTTCTTCTCCAGCTCGGCAACCAGAGGCAATATTTTCTCGCGCAGATTTTCATGGGTGATCGGCCCGATCTGCTTGTATTGAATAATGCCCTGCTTGTCGATCACATAAGTCTCGGGTACACCATAAACGCCGTAATCAATGCCGATGCGGCCTTCCAAGTCGGATACGCTCAGCACGTACGGGTCTCCCCCTTCGCGCAGCGTGGACTCCGCATCGGCACGTTTGTCTTTGTAATCGAGTCCGTAGATCGGCACGATGTTCTTGCGCGACAACTCGACCAGGATCGGATGCTCTTCGCGGCAGGACACGCACCAGGAAGCCCACACATTGAGCAACCAGACCTTGCCCTTCATCTCGGCCGGAGAAAACTGCTTGGTCGGCTCGTGCAACTGCGGCAAGGTAAATGCCGGAGCCGGTTTACCGATCAGCGGCGAAGGCACTTCGCGCGGATCAAGGTTCAAGCCGACATACAAAAATCCGGCGAGCACGACAAATACGATGAACGGCCAAATAAAACGTGTCATGCAGTCTTCTCCTTCAATTGCTCCCCGCCTGCCGCAACAGCCTTGGCCTTGCGCGCATGAATGCGGTAACGACGGTCGCTGATGGCGAATACCCCGCCCAGCGCCATCAACAGACAGCCCGCCCAAATCCAGTCCACAAAGGGTTTAACGTAAACGCGCACCGCCCATGCGCCGTCGCTATCCGGTATCGCTTCGCCCAGCGACACATACAGGTCGCCCAGCAAACCCGGTTCGATGGCCGCTTCGGTCATCGGCATACCCGAGGCGTTGTAACTGCGCTTTTCCGGGAATAGTTCGCCGACGATGCGGTCATTCTTTTTGATGACGACATGACCGCGCGCGGCGGTATAGTTAGGCCCTTGCTGCTCGGTAATGCCGTCAAAACGGAACACGTAACCGCCCGCCTCGACCGTGTCGCCCACATTCATGCGCACATCGCGTTCAGTCTCGTAGCCCTTCACCATCGTGACACCGATGACAAACACCGCGATACCGAGGTGTGCCAGTTGCATACCGTAATAGCTGCGCGACTGGCCCTTCAGTCGCTGCATGAGGCCGCCCTCTTTGCCGAGGCGTTTGTGCAAATCCAGCAAAGCGGTACTGATAACCCAGAACGCCAGCATGAATCCCAGAGCAATCAGCGGCGTCCACTTGCCCAACACCAGCGGCAGCAACAAGGCGATCACCACGCTCGCACCGAACGCCCAGCGCACGCGCTGCCAGAGATCGGGCAGGCTCGCTTGTTTCCAGCGCGCAATCGGCCCCAAACCCATCATCAGAATCAGCGGCACCATCAGCGGTACAAACACCGTATGAAAATACGGCGGACCGACAGACAGCTTGCCGAACCCCAGCGCATCCATAAACAAGGGATACAGCGTACCGAGGAACACCGAAGCCGAGGCCACCGACAACAGCACGTTGTTGCTCAACAGCATGGACTCGCGCGAGATGATGTCGAACTTGCCGCCGAGGCCGATCTTGGGCGCGCGCCATGCGAACAGCAGCAGCGAAGCTCCGATCACCACCACGAGGAAAGACAGAATAAAAATCCCGCGCTTGGGGTCGGTGGCGAAAGCATGCACCGAAGTCAGCACGCCGGAGCGCACGAGGAATGTACCCAGCAAACTCAGCGAGAAAGCCGCGATCGCCAGCAACACCGTCCAGCTTTTGAACGCGCCGCGCTTTTCGGTCACGGCCAGCGAGTGAATCAGCGCCGTGCCGACCAGCCAAGGCATGAACGAAGCGTTTTCAACCGGATCCCAGAACCACCAGCCGCCCCAACCCAATTCGTAGTAAGCCCACCAGCTACCCAAGGCGATACCCAGCGTCATGAACACCCAAGCCACGGTCGTCCAAGGACGCGACCAGCGCGCCCAAGTCGAGTCGAGCTGACCGCCCAACAAGGCCGACAAGGCGAAAGCGAAAGCCACGGAAAATCCGACATAGCCCATGTACAGCATCGGCGGATGGATCACTAGACCCGGGTCTTGCAGCAGCGGATTCAGATCGCGCCCGTCCATTGCCGCCGGCAGCAAGCGCTCAAACGGGTTGGAGGTGAACAACATGAACAACAGGAAGCCGACCGAAATCAGCCCCATCACGCCGATGACGCGCGCTACCATTTCTTCCGGCAAATGCTTGCTGAACAGCGCCACTGCGATCGTCCACAGCGTCAACATAAAGGTCCACAACAGCAAGGAGCCTTCATGTCCGCCCCACAACGCGGCGATGCGATACTGAATCGGTAACTGCGAATTCGAATGTTGCGCTACATACAGCACCGAGAAATCGTTGCTGATGAAGGCTTGCAACAGGCAGGCAAAGGCAATCGACACGAACACGAAATGTCCAAACGAAAGCGGGCGCGCCACGCTCATCAATACGGAATTACCGCGCGCCGCACCAATGATAGGCAACAGTCCCTGAATCAGGGCGAGAAATAACGCCACGATCAGCGCAAAATTTCCAAGTTCTGGAATAATCATTTGGGGAATCATTGTGGGGTTTCCGATTTAATTGGCAGGAAAAGTTACTTAACAGGAGAAACGGCAATACCGGAAGCTGCACTCACCCCCGACTGCGCCTTGGCGGCTGCTTCCAGCGCTTGCTTGGCTTCGGGCGGCATGTAGTTTTCGTCATGCTTGGCCAGCACTTCTTCGGCATAAAACACGTTGTCGGCCTGCAACTTGCCCTGCGCCACAACGCCTTTTCCTTCTTTGAACAAGTCGGGCAGGATACCTTTGTAAGTCACCGGCATATTCTTCGCAGTATCCGTAATGCTGAAGTGCACAGTGAGGCCATCCGCTTCTCGTTTGACGCTGCCGACCTCCACCAGACCGCCGATACGGAAATTGCGGCCTTGCGGCGCTTCTTTGTTGTAAACCTGCGTCGGGGTGAAATACAGGCTGACATTATTCTTCAACGCATACAACACCAGACCAACCGCAGCGGCAACAATAGCGATGCCGCCGATAATGAACATAAATCTCTTCTGACGCGGTTTCATTGACCTTCTCCTGCATCACGCATCATGCGCAATTGCTGTAGTGTGATTTTTCGTTTATGCCGCACCAGTGCGATTTCGACGATGAAGACCAGAAGCGTCACACCGTAAGAACCCCACACATAGAAACCGTAGCCATTCATGGCAAAGAAGTCCGCCCAACTCATGACCGCACCTCGTTCAATTCATTCACCCACTGGGTATTGCGCTCGCGCTCAAGAATGATGCTGCGCACCCGCACCAGCGTTACCGCGATGACATACAGCCAGCATGCCACCAGCATGGTGAACATGGCCTGCTGCATGGCAACGTGCATGCTCGTTCCGGTGAATTTCACGGTCGAACCTTGATGCAGGGTGTTCCACCATTTCACCGAGAAATAAATAATGGGGACATTGACGGAGCCGACGATGGCCAGCAAAGCGCCCGCGCGGTCGGCGCGACGCGGATCGTCGATGGAAGCTTGCAGCGCGATAAAGCCCAGATACAAAAACAGCAGAATCAATTCGGAAGTCAGGCGCGCATCCCACACCCACCAGGCCCCCCACATCGGCTTGCCCCACAGCGCGCCGGTCCACAGCGAAATGAATGCGAACAGCGCGCCGGTAGGCGCCAGTGCGGAAGCCATCATGGAAGACAAGCGGGTATTAAAGATCAGGCCCAATGCCGCATATCCCGCCATGATGAGGTAAATGAACATGGACAAAATCGAGGCGGGGACATGAATGAAAATGATGCGGTAGGCTTCGCTCTGCACGGCATCCGTCGGCGCGACGAAGAAACCGATATACATTCCCACTACAAACAGGATTGCGGCAGGCCATGCGAAGAAGGGAACCATCTTCCCCGCCAAACCGTAAAAGGTCGCGGGGGCTGCGTACTTAAACCAATTGATTGCCAAATTTCACTCCATCGAAATACGTAAAGCTTGTGCTGTGACCCACGGCGTGAATACAAAAGCCAGCAACAACAGCGCGCCTAACAATGCCACATGAGGAACAATCGTCATCCCCGTATTCACCGCTTCTACTGCGCCCGTCCCGAAGATCAGCACGGGAATACATAACGGCAACACCAGCAACGACACCAGCACACCGCCGCCGCGCAATCCCAAAGTGAGCGCCGCGCCGATTGCACCTATCATGCTCAATATCGGCGTACCCAGCAATAGCACCAAGATCAGTACCCACAAGGCTTGCGGTGACATATCAAACTGCAAACCCAACACCGGCGCGATCAACACCAAGGGCAAACCGGACAACATCCAATGCGCCAGAATCTTACCCAGCACCAGCATCGACAACGACTGGGGCGCCAGCAGCATCTGCTCCAGCGTTCCATCCAGATAGTCGGCTGAGAACATCCGTCCCAGCGACAGCATGGAAGCCAGCAAGGCCGCGACCCACACCACCCCCGCCGCCATCTTGCGCAACATTTCCGGCTCTGGCCCCACCCCCAACGGAAACAAGCTCACCACCATCACAAAGAAGATCAGCGTGGTCAACACATCCGCCCGACGGCGCATCGCCAGCAACAAATCGCGGCGTATCACCAAAACCAGCAATCCGGGCAAAGACAATTTGTTCATGACAGCACCTCCGACACGTTACTGGCGAAGCCAGCCGTTTGCGGGAGGAGGTGCAGTGCTGTCATTCCCGCATCCATCGTCTTCGCGCACCGTGTCATGACAGCACCAACTGCCTAGTTTGCACACCCGTCACTTGCAACGGC
>JBBIJL010000013.1:0-24341 GCA_037446005.1 Gallionellaceae bacterium
ATTTCACGCATCACACATTTTGACCCCAGTCCATTTGCCTGTCAGGTTGCAGGTGAAATCAAGGGGTTCGAGGTGACGCAGTATTTGCCGGCAAAAGATGCGCGACGCATGGATCGCTTTATTCATTTCGGCTTGGTGGCGGGGATGGAAGCGTTTAAAGATTCCGGCCTTGCCGTGACTGAACAAAATGCCGAGCGTATTGGCGTATGTATCAGCTCCGGCATCGGCGGTCTGCCGATGATTGAGGATACGCACAACGATTATCTGGCAGGCGGCCCGCGTAAGATTTCGCCGTTCTTCATTCCCGGCACCATCATCAACATGATCTCCGGCAATTTGTCCATCATGTATGGGCTGAAGGGACCGAATTTCTCTGTTGTCACCGCATGTACTACCGGAACGCATAGTATTGGCGAGTCGGCACGCATCATTGAATACGGCGATGCGGATGTCATGATAGCGGGCGGTTCTGAAGCAACGATCTCGCCTTTGGCGATTGGCGGTTTTTCTTCTGCCAAGGCACTTTCCACCCGCAATGACGATCCGGCGACCGCCAGCCGTCCGTGGGACAAGGATCGCGACGGTTTCGTGATGGGCGAGGGCGCAGGAGTGCTAGTGCTGGAAGAGTACGAACACGCCAAGGCGCGCGGTGCCAAGATTTACGCCGAACTCACGGGCTACGGCATGAGTGCGGATGCTTATCACATGACGGCACCAAGTACCGACGGCCCGAAACGTAGCATGGTGAATGCTCTCCGTAATGCCGGCATTACGCCGGATCAGGTTCAATACGTCAATGCGCATGGTACTTCGACACCGCTGGGTGACAAGAACGAAACGGAAGCCATTAAGATGGCCTTTGGTGACCACGCAAAGAAACTGGTGGTGAACTCCACCAAATCAATGACAGGTCACTTGTTGGGCGGTGCTGGCGGTATTGAATCTTTGTTCTGCGTGTTGGCGCTGCATCACCAAATATCTCCGCCGACCATCAATATCTTCGAGCAAGATCCGGAGTGCGACTTGGACTATTGCGCCAATACCGCACGTGACATGAAGATTGATGTCGCCGTAAACAACAATTTCGGTTTCGGCGGAACCAACGGCTCTTTGGTATTCCGTAAAATCTAATTAACTTCCTGCTGTGACTACGCTAATCAACGGAGTGCCGTGCGATACGATTAGCGTAGATGACCGTGGTTTGCTCTACGGGGACGGCGTCTTCCGTACCTTGTTGTTGCGCAAAGGTAAGGTGTTGCAATGGCATCGGCACTACGCCAGATTGCTCAAGGATTGCAATACGATCAATTTGTCGTGCCCTCCCGAAACCTTGCTTCACGATGAATTACAACACCTGACTCATGATATTCAGGACGGTGTAATCAAAATCATCGTAACACGGGGGGCTTCGCAGCGAGGTTATGCCCCTTCGCATCATTCGGCGGTCACACGAATTCTCAGCTTAAGTCCGCTTCCCGATTATCCCGCAACCTTCGCTAATTCAGGCGTGCGGTTGCATCTGTGTCAGTTAAGACTAGGACATCAGCCACTATTGGCGGGAGTGAAGCATCTCAATCGTCTGGAAAATGTACTTGCCTCTGCCGAGTGGAGCGACCCGGACATTGCCGAGGGTGTGCTATTGGATGAAGCCGGATATGTCATTGAAGGTGTGCGGAGCAATCTATTTATGGTCAAGGACGGCGAATTGATTACACCGGATCTGTCGCGTTGCGGCGTGTCCGGCGTACAGCGCGAGCGCTTGATCGAATGGGCTGCGCAACAAGGCGTAAAGTGCAAAAGTATCAATGTGACGCTGGAACAATTAGTAGGAGCGGATGAGATATTTTTAGTTAATAGCGTGATCGGACTATGGCCCGTACGAGAAATGCCCGGTTATCGTTGCGATCACTATCCCGTCGCTCACGTTATTCAGGACTGGTTGAATCATGACGCTCATTAAAGAGATTGTGTTATGGCTGCTGTTTATTACGGCCGTCATTGCAGGGTTGGCTGGGTTTTATGCTTTGCGTCCGCTACCTTTTGCCCAATTGCCCTATGAGTTTTCACTCAAGCAGGGCAGCAGCCTGAAAAGTGCTGCGCGCCAAATGCAGCAAGCCGGTGTGTTGCCGAGCGACTGGTTATTCGTTTTATTGGCACGAGGTTTGGGGAAAGCTACGCAAATAAAACCGGGCAATTACGAAATTGAAACACCGGTAAGCCCGTTGCAATTGCTGGATATGATTAGCAAAGGTCGCGTGGAGCAGAGTGAAATAAGCATCATAGAAGGTTGGACATTCAATCAGTTGCGAGCTGCTTTGAATGCTGAAACTACACTGCGCCATGACTCGCAGCCCTTATCGGACAGCGAGATTTTGAAACGTATTGGCGCCTCAGAAACAGAAGCTGAGGGTTTGTTTTTCCCGGATACCTATAACTTTTCCAGTGGCAGCAGCGACTTGACGGTTCTTAAGCGTGCTTATCAACTCATGCAACGCAACTTGCAGGAAAGCTGGAAAAGTCGTGCCGCCAATTTGCCTTTGGATAATCCTTATCAGGCATTGATTCTGGCATCCATTGTGGAAAAGGAAACCGGCAAACCAAGTGACCGGAGCATGATTGCGGCAGTGTTCGTCAATCGTTTGCGCAGTAGTATGCTGCTGCAAACAGATCCAACCGTGATTTATGGTATGGGTGACAAGTTCGATGGCAATTTGCGCAAACGCGATTTGTTAACTGACACACCATACAACACCTACACTCGCAGTGGGCTGACGCCGACGCCTATTGCCCTGCCGGGATTGGCTGCAATACAGGCGGCACTGCATCCGGCGCAAAGCAATGCGTTGTATTTTGTGGCGCGCGGTGATGGCAGTTCGTATTTCTCCAGCACTCTTACTGAACATAACAATGCGGTAAATCGTTATCAAAAATGAGCAAAGCAAAATTTATTACCTTTGAAGGCGTCGATGGGGCGGGGAAGAGCACCCATTTGGAGTGGTTTGCCAACGCACTGCGCCAGCGCGGCATTGACCTGTTGGTGACTCGCGAACCGGGCGGTACTCCGGTGGGCGAACGGTTGCGTGAGATTCTGCTGAATGAGCCCATGCACGCAGAAACGGAAGCGTTGCTGATGTTTGCCGCACGTCGTGAACATGTGGAGCAGGTGATTCGTCCGGCTCTGCAACGCGGTACTTGGGTGATCTCAGACCGTTTCAGCGATGCCAGCTTTGCCTATCAAGGCGGGGGCAGGGGAGTCGCGCTGAACAAGCTTGAGCAACTTGAACAATGGGTGCATGGCGACCTGCAACCGGATCTGACTTTGTTGTTTGACATTCCGATCGAAGTGGCTCGACAACGCTTGTCGAACAATGTCTCGCTGGATCGTTTTGAACAGGAGCAGGGGAGTTTTTTTGAAAAAGTGCGTCAAGCCTATTTGGCTAGATGCCAAAAAACACCGGCCAGATTTGCAGTTATTCACGCTGAGAAAACGCGCAAGGAAGTTCAGAAAAGCCTAGAGAAAATAGTTTCATCTATTTGATATGAAAGAACTCTATCCTTGGCAGCAAGAGGCGTGGCAAAGCCTGTACGGACTGCGAACACGTTTACCTAACGCACTTCTGATTAAGGGGGCAAAAGGCATCGGTAAGTTGGATATGGCAGTGACTTTTGCCCAGTCGCTGCTGTGTTCAGCGCCATCTGCTGTCGGTATGCCCTGTTGCGAATGTGATTCCTGCCACTGGTTTGAACAAGGTTCGCACCCTGATTTTCGTTTGGTGCAATCGGATGCCTTGAGTAACACAGAAGATGTTGGCGAAAAAGAGAGCGGAAAAAAACCTTCGCGGGAAATTAGCGTAGACCAAATTCGAGCGCTGGCGAGTTTTGCCAACCTGTCCGCGCACCGAGGCGGTTACCGTATTGTGTTGATTCATCCAGCCGAATCAATGAATAATAATTCAGCCAATGCGTTACTCAAGACCTTGGAAGAACCGACGGAAAAGCTGTTATTCATTCTAGTTACCCACAAACCGCAGCAATTGCTGCCGACTATTCTGAGCCGCTGCCTGAGCTTAGTCGTCAACACACCGAGCCGCGAGGCTGGTTCAGCGTGGCTTAAACAGCAAGGTGTGGCGGATCCTGAAAATGCGCTGGCGCAATCCGGTTTCGCACCATTGTTGGCATTACATTGGGCTGAAGAAGGCGAAGGGACGGAAGATATCAACATCTTGTTGTCAGCCATTCAGCGTCCATCGCAAATGGACGCCTTGGCGCTGGCGGATAAACTGCAACGTTCAGTTCCAGCGCTGCTCGTTCACTGCTTGCAACAATGGTGCTACGACTTGGCGAGCGCCAAGATGACTGGTCAAGTCAGGTATTTCCCTGAGCAAACGGAAGTGTTGAAAAAACTTTCCGCCAACATTTCAGCGATGACTTTGTTGCGCTACCAAAAAGAATTGCAAACAGCCAAGCGTGAAGCTTTCCACCCGCTTAATCCAAAACTGCAATTTGAAGCTATCTTATTGTCATATCGACAAATTTTTGCCTCATCCGGTACGTAGCAATCATGTTTATTGATTCGCATTGCCATCTGAATTTCCCTGAATTGACGGAAAATATCGACGAGGTTTTGTCTAACATGAAACTTGGCGGGGTGACTCATGCCCTGTGTGTCTCAGTTGAATTGGATAAATTCCCGCAGGTTTTGCAATTGGCTGAACGATATGAGAATTTGTATGCCTCGGTCGGCGTGCATCCTGATTACGTATTGGAGAGCGAACCAACACAGGATGAGCTTATTCGCTTGGCTCAACACCCCAAAGTTATTGCCATCGGCGAAACCGGGTTGGATTATTTTCGTCTGACCGGTGATTTGGAATGGCAACGCGAACGCTTTCGCACTCATATTCGAGCCGCTAAAGTTTGCGGCAAGCCCCTTATCATCCATACCCGCTCAGCAGCACAGGACACCCTGCGTATCATGGACGAAGAAAACGCCAGTAGCATCGGCGGTGTGCTGCACTGTTTTACAGAGAATCTGGAAATTGCCCAAGCGGCCATCGAGCTGGGATTCTACATATCCTTTTCCGGAATTCTGACTTTCAAGAGCGCAACCACCATTAAAGAAGTCGCGCAAAAAATTCCCCTCGACAAAATCTTGATCGAAACCGATGCACCATATCTGGCTCCTGTTCCACATCGCGGAAAACTCAACCAGCCTGCATACGTTAAATTTGTAGCCGAAGAAATCGCAAAATTGCGCGGTATTTCCATTGAAGAAATCGGATATGCGACCAGTTGCAATTTTAACCGACTGTTTATGAAGTGAAGTCTGCATTGGGAGTCGCTATATCTTCTTATTGGGTTAACCGATAAGCCGTTAAGATATATACGATTTGATTTTTTATTCAGCTACGACTAGTCTTGCCATCTGAACAATCGCACTATGAGTATGGTTATTGTAATTGACGAAACAGTGTGCAAACGAACGGGGAAATATACCGTAGTGCAATTACAGGGTTATATTTCTTGAAAGATTAAAGGGGCTTTTATGAGGATGTGCGAAGAAAGTGACGTTATTATTTGCCAAGTTGCTACAGTAATTTTCAAGAAAAGCTGGCGTAGATTGGCTAGAGTTGTTGCTTTCATGCCAGTTCTTTTTTTATTCATTCCGTATGCCAATGCTGAGGTTTTTAAATGCAATAACTCTGGCGTGATTTCATACTCCGCAACTCCGTGTGCTTCCGGCTCTGTCGCTTATCCATATAATTTACATCGTATCTCTGGCGCATCTAGTGCACTTGAAGGTGTCATATCTGTTCGCCGTGGTGATAATGGCGGATACAATTTGAACGGCTCCGCAAATGGTGTACCTGTTGTTTTTCTATTGGATACGGGAGCAAGTCGCACAACCATTTCTGGTCGAGTCGCTTATCAACTTGGCGTGCGTTCTTGTGATGCCAATATCTTGATGGCTACGGCCAACGGCCTTGTCGGTTCATGCCGGATAAATTTACCGCGTTTGACAGTTGATCGTTTCCAGTTTTCAAATGTAGATGTGAATGTTGCTCTTTCTATGGAACAAGATGCATTGTTAGGTAATGATTTATTGACCCGTTTTAAAATTGAGCAGCAGGGTGGTGTTATGGTGCTTTCTCGATAGACCAATTGAGGGGCGAATATTATTTACGATAGGAAAATATGCCCAAGTTTCATTTTTTGATTTTGCGCATAATGTATAGTACGTCCTTGTTATGGACGCAATTTTGCGTCAATTGTTGATAATTATTCTTATGTAAAATCTCGCTGGCCTGTGTATTTTCTGTTGTTGAGAGTAGGGCAAGACCTAGCCCAATAGTTCCTAGTGTGGCCGCATAGCCTCTAGTTTTTAGGAACTGATTCCAGAATTCCTTTTTTTGTTCTGTGTTTGCTGTTTGCAGTTCTACTTCTGCTATTACTCTCATTTCGTCTAGTTTCGCGAGTGTCGCTAGTTTTACTGCAATTTCATTGCTTGGGTGTCTTTTTCCTTTTCTGTATTCGCTTACGTATCCGTTTGAAATTCCTAACACTTTCGCAAGGGCGTAATCGCTTTCTATATTTGCTTGATTTTTTGCAAGGTCAAGTAGTTCTGCGGTTTTCATAATTACCCTTCCAAATTAGTAGTGTACTAAGGGTACGCTCCATATTTGTAGTTGACAAGTTCCAAAAATGGAGTCATCATGCAAGCACTCCTATTTTGGAGTTAACGAGGGGCTAAAAATGAACACATCTCAATCCGCAGCGCTTGCAAAATCATCATCCCGATTTCTTCAATATTTCGTAGTTCAGCAGGCTGATAAATTATTTCATCTGCGCACCTCCGGTGGTGATTATGTCGCATCGTCACCTAGTGAGTCTTCCATCAGAGATTTGCAGCAATCGTTAAATTATTCGTTGACTGTAGCCCAGCAAGAGCAGGGCGTTTTTGTAAATCACTTTGGCGATTCCTCAACTTCTACCGCCAAGCGTTCTTTTGTTCAATGTGTTCTCTGTTCTCATTCTGAGCGTCCTACGCATGCAATAGCTCAAGACGGCGGGCGTGTCCTTCATTGTTCTTTGTTGTACCAATATCGTGCGGCGTCGCTGGAGCGTCATTGCGATTATTTCTCACCGTCTAATCCAGTAGTTCTTTAACCAACCATAAGGGGCTTTAACCATGAAACAAATCTTGCAAGTTTTATCATCCGAGACTAAATCCGGCGTAGGCAAAAAATCTCAAACGGCCTACAGCATGGTTATTTGTCAGTGCGTCGTAACTGACAAGGAAACAGGCGAAGTCAAAGTCGGTGAACTGACTATGCCCAAAGACGCCGAAGCGCCAGCTCCCGGCCTATATGAAGCCGAATTCAAAATAGGTATTGACTACCAAACAAAAAAGATCGGTGGCGTTTTAATCCGCCTCGAACCTGTAAAGGAATCGCGTCCAGCGACACCACAAAGCCGCCCTGCATCCTCCCCAGCAACGGCCTAGTGGTTTTACCCCCTTGCGTAGTAATTCGCGCTCCCAAAGTACGTTTACGCAAGGGGGGTTTTTATGTGGGGCTCTTGTGCGGGGCAATGGGCTGCGGTTAGCCCCTCGGCTCGCTCTGTGTAGGGGCTCCACCTAAAAATAAAACAAAGCGCCGCTACTGCTTTTGGCACTAGCCCGCATGGGCTGGCAATTGTAAATCGTAGCGCTGATTGTTGCGGGGGGGCATCCCCCACACACCGGCAAGTAACAAGGGCTAAATTGCCCACTCTACAGGCGGAAAGATTGGCATCTCCCGACTTGAATTTGCCCGAGCAGGGCACGCCATAATAAAAATAATTTGGACGCATCAAACAGCTGGGTTTTCCACTGTGCGATTACGGGGCGCTAACCTCGGTGAAGGAAGTAAAAAATGGCAACAATCATGTCTACTACTGGCATCGTCGCAAACATCGGTCTCGTGGCCGTCGAAATCGGTTTGATCGGTACTGCTGCATCCGTTGTGGTTCTCGGTATCTGGGGTATCCACAAATCCCGCAAGGCGCTGTAAAAATGGCAACGGGGAGCCTTGCGGATGGCGTCTGTTATGAAACGGCACTAGAGGCCACAGATGCGTATTTTTCAGGGTTCCCCCCCTTTACTTTCAACAGCGGCACAAGTACATCTGTAGTTAGTTATCTAAAAGTCGCCACGGTCTGGAATAAGCAACAGGTTACAACGACTAATAAAGGTGTCGTCACTGTTAATTACACAGTGCCCGTTACTGCTCCTGTATTTCCTGCCTGTGATTCACCTACAGAATTTTTCAACACTGGCGTATCCGTTGGTGCGGCCATTGTCGGCGTCCTTGTTATCGGTTGGGCGTTCCACGCTCTCGCTAAAGCGCTATGACAAATTTCCACGTATTCCTTTTTATTTGCGGCGTACTCGTAGTGGTTCTGCCTTGCTTGCTGATCTTTAAATCGGTAGAGGCGCTCAAGCTATGAAGTGCATTATTCGGATTTTTCTTGCAGTCATTCTTACCGCGTTTTTTTCGTCGGTTTGCTCTTTTTCTTATGCTGCTCCGGCTTTTCCTTCTTTCATTCCTGAGGGTCAGCCTGTCCCGTCTCCGCAACCGCTTAATGCCTATTCTGATAAGTCTGTCTATTATGAGTCTGCGCCCGGTGGTGGTTTCGTTGCGAAGGTTGGTTATCCTCCCTCCATGTCTTGGATGACAGGTGTTGCCGATGTTACAGCTACTAGCCTTTCTGCAACGACTGCTAATCCTGATGGTTACGTCCCAAAAGTAAATGCTTCGGGTGCTGCCGTTCTAGAATCTTCCGTCGATCTCAAGATTGCCGCTCCGGCTGGCGCAATACCTTCTGCTGGCGTTTCTTCTTCTGCATCAACTATGGCTGGGGGTGGGGCTTCCTCTGGCACGCTTGTAAAGACTGTTCCGCTTGGTTCCGGTGCTGGTTCCCTTGCTTCTAGTATTGGTAAGAGTGCTTTGAATATTGGTGCGGCTGGTGCTGCTTTTATTTCCTCGCCTGCTCTGCTTGGCACTTTGACCGCGTTATCCGTGGGAATGGCTGGGTATGATTTTTATCAGAACCTAAAAGGGCAGGGGTTGAACTTCAATCCCGATGGCTCGGTTACCTCTTCAACTGCACAGTCAGGTTGTCCTCCTAATGCTTCTCCGTCCGATACTTGTACGCCTATTACTCCGGTTGCTTACACTTTAACGATTGGTGCATTTTCTCAAACGGGCGCACCCGATCAGGTTTGTATGTCTGCGTGTAATTATTTTTATCCTTCTCCTCAGGCTTATTGCGCCGCAAAAACGAGTATTGCTTCTGGAGCCAATAACAGTGGCTTGGCTTATTCTGATGTAACTAAATTGCAGTGGACGTGTGGGCTCCCCCTTGGTCAGCGCGGTTTTACTGCAACGACAATTCCTAATACTTCTTTTACCTATAGTGATGCTGTTACCGGTCTGCAATTTTCGGTTAATAGTGCAGCTTCTCCGGCTGCTCTTAAAAACGAGCAAGTTCAGGCTGCTGTCGATAAAGCGTCTCTCGATTCTCATATTGCTGCTGACCTTGCAGCGCTTGCAATTGCTCGGTCTTTGCCTTTGCCAATACCTAATGGCATGTCTTCGCTTTCGTCACCTGCGGTCACCGTAAAATCTGCTTTTTCGGAGTCCTCTTCTTCTACTGATTCGCTAGGCAATACAACATCTGTTCTACAGCGCAACGTAGCTAATTTATCTCCAGCTTCTGGCGGTAGTAATCCGGTACTGGATATGCGCCGCGAAACGGTTACTGTCGTTAATTCTGCGCCCACATCTGTCACGTCTACTTCATTGGCGCCCACAATTGCGGGCAGCGTTGCAACTGCGGCCGCGCAAGCCCAGCAGACTAAAGATTTGTGTGTAGACCATCCTGATATTTTGGCTTGTGCGGATATTTCGCGTGTTGGCGATGTTCCCGATGAGGTCATGCTAAAAAAAGATGTGAATGTCTCTATAACTCCGGTTGTTCTTCCTCAGAATTTAGTTTGCCCTGCTGGCATAACTCACCGTTCCATTCTTGGCGGCGTCCAGTATTGGGATATTTGGTCTGAGCCTTGTTCATTCGCGCCAAAAATGAAGCCCATAGTTTTGTCCTTTGCTTGGTTGGCTGCGGGAATGATTGTTTTTGTAGGTCGTCCATATCAATAGAAGAGGGGCTAAAAAATGGCGTCATTCGGCGTATATCTCGCATCTGTATCCGTACCAATTGCCAAGCGTGTTTTAAGTGGTCTAGGTGTTGGTGTTGTTACTTATATCGGCCTTGATGCTGTCTTGCTTCAAGTCAAGGATATGGTCATACAGAATTGGGGCGTGATGCCTTCGGGTGTCCTAACTCTCATGACCCTTTCTGGCGTTACTCAGGGCGTTGGAATTATTCTAGGTGCTATTTCTGCTCGATTTACCATGCTTCAACTTTCAGCGCTTGGCCGAGTTCAATAATGCTTACCATCGTCACGGGCACGCCCGGCAACGGTAAAACAGCACATTCGATTGATTTATGCTTCTTCCAAGAATCGTCAATTTGGCATGGGTTGGATAAATACGTTGACGGCATTGCTGAGTTAAAACTTCCCCACTTTGAATTCCCCGACATCAAGGAATTAAAAGACCCTAAATTTTTAGTTCGTTCTAAAGTCGATAGTGATGATTACGCTATATGGCTTCCCGAACATCCGATGTATCCGCTTTATTTGGAAACAAGAGCAACTGCCAAGACAGCCTTTGACCTCTGGTTTTTGTGGGCGACACCCGGTAGTGTTTTACTGATCGACGAAGCCCAGCGATATATGAGGCCAAAGCCTGCTGGCGCACCTGTTCCGCTCTCAATTCAAATGATCGAATACCATAGGCACTTTGGTATTCACATGATTTTCATCGCTCAGAAAGAGCGCCTTCTACATTCGAACGTTCGCATGTTGGCGGGGCAGCATATCCATCTAACAGATGGCTGGCGTGGTCGTCATCGCTTCGAATGGCCGGAGTGCAAAGACACCGATTCTAAGAGTGAAAAATCTGTTTCTGCTCATGCTGATTACAAGCTCCCTAAGCATGTTTTCCCGTATTACAAATCCACCGTCGAGCACTTAAACGTTAAGCATAAAAAACCGCTTTACGCATACGCTGCATGGTCTGCATTAATACTTGCTCCGGTTCTCTTGGCGGCTGCTCTCTATCGCATTAATAAATTCCCAGATTCGGTAAAGACGCAAAATCCCTTACCATCTGAAACAAAAAATAATTCAATTTCCCCTTTGTCTGTTCAGCCTCCTGCATCGTCTGTTCAGGCAACATTTGATTACATTGACCAATTCAAACCTACCGTTGAAGGGCATCCAGAATCTGCGCCTGTCTATGCTCACCTCCGTCAGGTCGTTAACATGCCGCGCGTCGCCGTCTGCATGGCCACTAAATCAAAATGCTATTGCTACTCTCAACAGGGTTCCCGTCTCTATGAGATAACCGAAGAGCGCTGCCGCCAAAATCTCGACAATGGAAAGCCGTTCTCTCCATATAACTATGCCGATGCAAACGAGCAAATCCCCTCTGGCAGACCGCTTTTTACGTCCGCTGAGGTTGTACCATTAGAAAATCATCCTGTCGTCTCTGAGGGGCCTTATATCGCTTCCCGTAGTGCGTCACCGCGTCCCGCTGGCGGTGTAATTGTGTCTGGTGCTGCTGGTCAATCATTTGATGCCGTGAGCGGTTCCACGGATGCGGACGGCGAAGCCGGCCGCGCAGTGGAACCGCTTAACTTGTAATACGGACACATAAGAAAACTACAAAGGGCGAATGTGATAACAGCGGGGTTTGGACGGGTAGGGGCAGGGGTTTAGAAAAAAAGGTTTTTTGTTGAAGTGAAAAAAAATTGAGGCGGCAACCCTGTAAGGTTCCGCCTCTGTCTCGCAAGTCATTATCAAGGGAGCATTGCAAGATGGCAGCAAGTCTACGGCAGCACTGGGATACAGTCAACGATTGCCCGAAGGTCGGCTACAAGCCTTCATTGGCGCGGGAGCATGAGTTATGGCGTAAGGCCGTCGATATTCCGATACCGGACTACAGGGCGAAGCTCGTAAAGCTCCCCAATGGTCAAACAGAGGTAAGCATCACACCCGCAAATAGGGATAGCATTATTAACCTGCGCATGGGCTTCAATCCGCTACTGGATAGCCGCCGTAAGCAACGATGCGCTGAAGATCAAGTTGAACGTGATAAAGAAAACCGTCAACGCTCGGCCAAGCGGGCAAAACAAAATGTACGTTATCTTGTCAAGTCGCTTTTTGCTGATCACATGCTGACATTTAGCTATCGCGCTAATGTCGAAGACCGTGAATTAGTGGCTAAACACTGGAAGGAATTCGTCCGGCTTTTCCGCCTTCGTTACCCTGACTGGAAATATTTAGCCGTCCTTGAAAAACAAGAGCGTGGAAGTTTTCACATTCACGTTGCTGTCCATGCAAAGCAAGATATTCGCTGGCTTCTTCGTTGTTGGCTCGTTGCTATTGGTCAGCCTGCCGAAGATGTTCGAGCATGGCTAATAGACGGTGCAAAGCTCGGCGAAAAGTCCTTAGGTGCGGTGAATGTTGAGCCTCCCAAGCGCAGATGGGGTGGTACTTCTAAGCACTGGAAGCGCGACAAGCTTGCCGGATATTTGACTAAGTACATTGGCAAAGAATTTGATGAGGCCGAAAAAAATGCAAAAAAATATTGGCATTCAAAAAACGTAGAGCATCCGGTTATCGAGCGTTTTTGGCTTCGTGCCAAGACTTACGAAGAGGCCATTATAGAAGCTCATGATCTTGTCTATTACCAAGGCGTGACAAGTATGAGCATGTGGAATGATCACAAGGCCGGTGTCGTTTGGATAACGGGTGAAACAGAGCGCGGGCGAATAGGGCGCTGTACAAGTCAGCCTGTGGATTTGGACTTTTTCGAGGATTAATTTTTTATGAGATTAATTGAGTCGTTTTTTTCATTGTATTTTTGGTTTTTTTTGTTTTATTGCGTTTTTGTTGATATCCCTCGTTATTATTTTTGATGTTGTAATTAATCGTTATTTGTAACGATTGCTCCTGGAGCTTAATATGCAAGGTGGACGGCAACGGATTTATGAAACTGCGGCGGCTCGTGTTGCGGCTTGTCGTGCTCGGAAAAACAAGAAGGCGGCAACATTCGATTTATCGCCGGATGTACTCGAACAACTCGATTTGTTTATGTCTCGGCGTGTAGATTCGTCTTTGCCCGATGAGACTAAAAGCCATGTTGTCGAGCGAGCTTTAAAACAATTTTTACGCAAACGATAAAAGGATTTTTATGTTTTCTAAAATTTTTGGATGGCTTTTTAAGTCTAAAGAATCTCGCTTGATTGGTGCTTGTTTTGGAGACCGTGCCAAGGCTTCTAGGCTTATTTCATACGAGCAAACTAAAGCCCCTCATATATCACGCAATGAGGCTATAGATCGCGCTTTTTCTCGTCTTGAGTGGGATAGGTCATAGCCGTGACTGAAAATAATGTTTTGAATTTGCAATTTCCTTCTCATATTCGTTCGGATGGTGTTCCTGTTTTAACGTCGAAGCTCGACCCTTTACTTTATAAATATTATTGTGATGCCGATGCTGCTTATCGGCTTCAATATGATAATGCTCAAAAAATATTGCAGGATAATCAGTTATTAATTGCTCGAATTAATACTTTAAATTCTGAAAAATCTTTACTTGAGGCCGATAGAAATAAATGGAAGGGTTGGTGTAGGTTTATTGCATTTTTAGCCAGTGTTCAGGTCTTTTTATATTTCGCTTTACGTCATTGGGTTTGAGTGATTTGCGGCCAATTTCCTTCGCGTTTTGCCGCTCTAATTTTATCGTCTACACGGTAGGCTTTTGCGTATGCAGCGCGTCTAGATGGTGCTTCTGATAGGTTCTTTGGTACAGTGTTTAGCCAGTGTTCTATATCTTCTTGTGTGACTGGCGTTATTTCTTCGAAGAGGAACATTTTTAGGCGTAGTGGGGATGGTTTTTTGTTTCCGTATTCTGCCAAGGTAAAAGATTTTTTAAGAGATAGAATATAGCCTTTAAAATCAATCTTTTCTCTTTTTTTACCTTGCGCATAATGTATATTATGTTAAATAAAAAAGCGATTCTCAAACGCCTTCAAGTGTTTTTTATGACATTGCCACCATCGCTGCTCAGCGGCTTTGTTTTACAGGTTGACCAAGCGCCTGCATAACAACATCGAACATCAGTATTACTCCCGCGTTACGCGCAACAACTCCTCCAGCGAGGTCACGCCGGAAGCGACCAGCCGCATCCCGTCCTGCCTCAAGCCGCGCATACCGTGCTGCAAGGCGTACTGGCGCAAGTCCTGTTCGGAGGCGTGGTCGTGGATGAGGTGGCGCATGCCTTCGTCCACAGTAAGCAATTCATAGATACCGGTGCGGCCGCGATAGCCGCTGTTGCCGCAGACGCTGCACCCCTTCGGGCGATAGAGATGTTGCGGCAAGTCCATACCTTCGAACAGGGAGAGCTCTGCTGCGCTCGGTGTGTAAGCCTCGCGGCAATTCGGGCACAGGCTGCGCACGAGGCGCTGGGCGAGTACGCCGAGCAGGCTGGAGGACAACAGGAAAGGTTCGATGCCCATGTCGGTCAGGCGGGTGACGGAGCTGGCGGTGTCGTTGGTGTGCAGTGTCGCCAGCACCAAGTGGCCGGTGAGACTGGCTTGCACGGCGATTTGCGCGGTCTCCAAGTCGCGTATCTCACCGATCATGATGACGTCGGGGTCTTGGCGCAGGATGGCGCGCAGGGCACGCGAAAAACTCATCTCGATACGAGGATTCACCTGCGTCTGGCCGATGCCGTCACCGGCCTGCCCGCCAAGGTCTTCCACCGTCATCACGTTGGTCACGGTCGCGTCGATGCGCGACAGCGCGGCATACAGCGTAGTGGTTTTACCGGAGCCGGTGGGACCGGTCACCAGCACGATGCCGTGCGGCTGCTTGACCAGCGAGTCCATCGCCACCAGCGTTTCGCCCTGCATACCGAGACGCGACAACTCCAATCGTCCGGCATCTTTATCGAGCAGACGCAGCACCACTCTCTCGCCATGCCCGGTGGGCAGGGTCGAGACGCGCACATCCACGGGGCGCCCCGCTAGGCGCAAGGTGATGCGCCCGTCCTGCGGCAGACGTTTCTCGGCGATGTCCAGCTCGGCCATAATCTTGATGCGCGAGGCCATGGCTGCGTGCAGGGCACGGTGCGGCTCGATCACGTCTTTGAGCGTGCCGTCGATGCGGAAGCGCACGACCGAGCGGGTCTCGAAGGGTTCGATGTGGATGTCGGAGGCGTTCTCGCGCACGGCTTGCGTGAGCAGCGCGTTAATCATGCGGATCACCGGGGCGTCGTTTTCGGCATCGAGCAGGTCTTCGGTCTGCGGCAGGTCGTGCACCAGTTGCGACAAATCCATGTCCTGCTCGACATCTTCCACCATCGCGGCAGCAGAACCTTCGGCTTGGGCATAGGCACGTGCCAGCGCATGATCGAAATCGGCCACCGAAATCAGCGTCGCCCGCAACGGCACGCCCAAGACGCGCTGCACTTCCGCCAGCGTTTCCGCTGCTGCATCGGCGCGCAGCGAAACATTCGCGGCATCCACTTCCCAATACGTGAGCAACACACCTTTGCTTTTGGCAAAGGCGTAGGGAATCTTTTTTGATATGGCTTTAACCGACGCGGGGGCCGGGGACGCATCCATAGTCATCGGGCTCAGGGAATATTGGCGGAAGGTTTTTTCGCGGCGGATGCACCGCCCCACGTGGTGGTGGGCGGCAGCAAAGACGGCTCGGTTCTCAGGCTCAAAGGCACCGGCGGCTCGGCTTTAAGATTTAGCGGCGGCAGAGTCGGTGCGGGCATGTCCGGCAGCGCGGAACGCGAGGGCAACTGGCTGGCCTTTTCTTCGCCGCGCAAATATTCGTAACGGTCTTGCGTCAGGCCATTGGCGGCAGTCGCGGTGCGCAACACGTAGGGACGGATGAAAATCATCAAATTCGTTTTGCTGTTGCGTCGCGTTTCATGCCGGAAAAAATTGCCCAGCCACGGCAGATCGCCCAACACGGGCACCTTGTCTTCGCCGGTAGATACCGAATCCTGAATCAAACCGCCCAGCACCACGATCTGGCCTTCGTCCACCAGTACGCTCGACTCCAGCGAACGCTTATTGGTGATGACCCCGGCGGTATTGGTCAAGTTTTGCACGCTGGAGACTTCCTGGTACACCTGCATCTTCACCGTGCCGCCTTCCGAGATTTGCGGTTTGATGCGCAAGGTCAAACCCACGTCCTTGCGCTCGATGGTCTGGAACGGTGACGCCGTGGTGGTCGATCCGGTCTGCGCATAACTGCCGGTGATGAACGGCACGTTCTGGCCTATGATGATCTTGGCCTCTTCGTTGTCCAGCGTCAGCAGGTTTGGCGTGGACAGAATATTGGCATTGGAGTCGGTTTCCAGGAACTTGGCCAGCATCCCCAGATTCAGCACATCGCCCAAACCAGGAATATTGGTCGTGCCTTTCACGATGCCGATGTTTAAGCCCTGCCCCACCGTGCCGATATTGGCTGTCGCGGTACTGCCGGCCGCAGCGATGATGTTGCCCGTCGCGCCATAGTTGGTGCCGCCGATCACACTCACTCCCGGCTTGTTGATACCGTTCAACGACTGCCATTGCACGCCGAACTCGGCCACCTTGTCCGCCGTTACCTCGGCGATCAGCGCTTCGACGAACACCTGCGCGCGGCGCACGTCCAGCATTTCCACCACGGCGCGCAGATTATTGTAGATCGCGTCCGGCGCGGTGATGATGAGCGCGTTCGAGGCGCCATCGGCCTGAATCATGCCCGCCCCCACGGCACCGGGAGCAGCGGCTGCCGAAGTATCGCCGGACACCACCGAACGCAAGGTCTGCGCGATTTTCGCCGCATCTGCGTTCTTCAAATAGACCACGTGCATATTGCCGGGCGCGGAGCCTGCCACATCCAGCTTGACCACCAGATCGCGCACGCGCATCACCCGCGCCGGACTGTCGGTACGCAACAACAGGGCGTTGCTGCGCGAATCGGCCACGAGGGTGAAGCGTTGGCTGGCGTCGGTCGAGCCGGTAGGGACGACCGCCCCGTCCTGCATCAAACGGCTGATGGTCGCCGCTAAGTCCAGCGCCGAACTGTATTTGACCGGAATGACCACTGGCCCTTCCACGCTGGGCTGGTCGATGGACGCAACGATTTGCTCGATGCGTTTCAGGTTGCTCGCGTAATCCGTCACCACCAGCGCGTTGCTGTTGGGATAAGCCACCACCACGTTATTGGGTGCAATCAGCGGACGCAGGATCGGCACCAGTTGCACCGCCGACTCGTGTTTGAGCATGTACACGCGCGTGACCAGCTTGTCGCCGCCGCCCTTGGCATCCATGGACGCGCCGATATGCAGCTTCGCGTCCGCCTCGGGCAGCACCTTGGTCACCCCGCCCGCCTCTACTGCCGCGAAACCCTGCATACGCAAGGCCGAAAGCAGGATGTCATAAGCCAGCGAAGCCGGCACCGGCGTGGCCGAAACGATATTGATCGTGCCTTTCACGCGCGGATCCATGAGGAAATTTTTTCCGGTGATATGCGATATCGCGCGCACCACCTCCTCGATGTCCGCATTCACAAAATTGAGCGACACTTTTTCCTCGGTAGCCGCCAGCACAGACACGGAAAAACACAATGCGACAACCCAAGACAGACGCGCCAGCCACCCGCTCAATACTCGATTCATTGATGCCCCTTGCTCCTTGCCGGACTTAACCATGGACGACTTGTTATTGGTGCACATCGGACTGTTCCCGTTTCTTCTGCATTTCCTGACGTGCCTTGTTCCACTCCGCCACCGCCCGTTCCGCATTGGGCGTAGCCGATAACGCGGCTGGCTCCACGACCAGCCCTTTGCTGTCCGCGAATTTATTTTCCAGATTCACGCGCTGACGCGCCCCGTTATGCTCGATCAGCACATGGTCGTCCGCGACCTCAACCAATTTGTTGCCGGGGGATACTTCCTCGCCTAGCGCCACACCGTGCTGACTTTTTTCGTCCAGCTTAAACACCGCGAATCCCTGTTTGCCGCTAAACACCCCGAGCAAATGCACATTCGTCACCGTCGCTCCGACAGTGGCCGCCGCCGCACCCGAAGTCGCCGCCACGCCGAACAATGCAGCGGAAGCTTCCACTGCGATCTCCGGCTTGGGTGGCAGCACTGCCAGAGTATGCGGCGCAAACAGAATCCAAGTCCATCTGGCCAGCAATACGCCGACGACTACCGCACCGATTGCGTACCACGACAGCGGCAGGCGCGAAAAAACAGCCGAAGCATTCCCTCCGGCTATTGCAACACCTGCCCCTACTTTTCCGAAATCCAAGCGCATAGCACTCCAATCAAGTTGGGGCGCTAGTATACACAAAGGGCAGCCAAATAATTTCTCCGGCCTGAATTGAAGTGGTTATTTTTCAGCCTGTTTTGGTACACTGCCGCCCACACTTTTTTGAAACCACCTCTTGACTACCCTCATCATGAATATCCGCAAACCAAGCAACTCCCGTTCCCTCGGTTTCACCCTCATCGAAGTGATGGTCGTGATCGTCATCCTCGGCGTACTCGCGGCCTTGATCGTGCCAAAAGTGATGAGCCGCCCGGATGAGGCGCGCATCACCGCAGCCAAGCAGGACATCGGCTCGATAGTCCAAGCGCTCAAACTCTACAAGCTGGATAACATGCGCTACCCCAGCACCGAACAAGGCTTGCAGGCGTTGGTCAAAAAGCCGACCTCCGCGCCGGTCCCGTCGAACTGGAAAGGCAACGGCTATCTGGAAAAACTGCCGAAAGACCCGTGGGGCAACGCTTATCAATATCTGCAACCCGGTTTGCGCGGCGAGATCGACGTGATGAGCCTAGGGGCGGATGGCGCGGCAGGCGGAGAAGGCAGCGATGCGGATATTGGTTCGTGGGAACTCTAGGCCCCGATGAGCCCAAGCGGATCTTTTTACGTTTCACCTTTCACGTTTCACCGTCCCCAACAAGGCTTCACCCTCGTTGAACTGCTGGTTGTCCTGGTCGTCATGGGCATCGCCCTCGGCATCGTGGTGGTACAGCTCATGCCGGACGACCGCACTACCTTGCGCGAAGAGGCGGCGCGCCTTGCCCTGTTGCTGGAAAACGCCGGGCTCGAAGCGCGTTCCAGCGGTCGCTCCATGGCGTGGTCGGGCGAAAAAAACAGCTACCGCTTCTGGAGAAAAAACGACTACGGCGACTGGGCGCGCATAGAAGACGACACCGCATTTCGTCCGCGCACTTTGCCGGAGGGCATGCAGATCAACGAAATTTCCGTGGAAGACCGCCCGCTCAAATACGGCGAACAGCTTGCGTTAAGCTCGTCGGCCTTTGCCCTGCCTTTCCGAATCCGCATGAGCAACGCCTCGTTCGGTACATCGGTCATCGGCAAAAGCACGGGCGAAGTCATCGTGGAGTCTAACCCGCAGGATGAAGCCGCCGATGCGCGCCGCTAAACTTTCTTCCCGCCATGCCGGCTTTACCTTGCTGGAGATACTGGTCGCATTGGCCATTCTGGCGATTGCGCTTGCGGCGGTGTTGCGCGCCACCGGCGCCGCCACCAACCACGCCGAGGAAATGCGCATACGCCTGCTCGCCGATTGGGTGGCGCAGAATCGCATCGCGCTGCATGCCGCACGCGGCGACTGGCTGCCGGTCGGCACGCAAAACGGCGAAGAGACGCAGGCAGGAGTCCGCCTGCTGTGGAAAGAAGAAATCAGCAGCACGCCCAACCCGGCCTTCCGCCGCATTGAAATCAGCATTTCCACGCCGGACAACACTGGCTACGCCTTGCGCCGCCTCAGCGGCTATCTGGTCGAGGTGCCGCGCCGATGATGCCCAATAAACACAAGGGTTTCACGCTGGTCGAGCTATTGGTCGCCCTGATGATCCTGACCTTTATCTCTGTCGCGGGCTATCGCGGCCTGAACGCGGTATTGCAAACGCGCGAACGCGTCGCCGCAGAAACCCGCAAGTGGCAGCACCTGGCCTTTTTCTTTTCGCGTATGGAACTGGACATCGCCCAAGCCGTGCATTGCCCCGTGCGCGAAGCGACGGGCGACCTGGCGCCGGAATGGGTGGGGCACGCCGTGCTGGTCGGCGAAAACGATGCCGAGCTCACCTTCACCCGCGCCGGGATAAGCGATCAGGGCGCCGAAATGCTCTCCCCGCAACGCATCGCTTATCGCTTCGAGCGCGGTGAGATCGTGATGCTGCGCTGGCCCGTGCTGGATCAGGAGCTGCATTCCAAACCCGTGCGCTACGTTTTATTGGAAGGCGTGCGCGAATTCAAGTTGCGCTATCTGGACAACAACAATAACTGGCAGGAACTCTGGCCGCCGGCAGGCACGACGTCCGGCACACCCTTCGCCGTCGAGATGAACCTTACGCTCGCGAGCGGCGAAAAAATTTCACGGATATTCGCGCTGCAATGAACCGGACCGGACAAACAGGCGTAGCCGTCATCATGGTCATGCTCATCGTGGCGCTCGCCACCACGCTCGCCGTTTATCTTTCGCAGCAGCAAAGCCTGTGGCAGCGGCAGGTCGAAACCCAGTTCGACCACACCCAGGCGCGGCGGCTGGGCATCGCGGGGATCGACTGGGCGCGCGCGGTGCTGGCCGACGACGCGCACTCCAACAATATCGACCATGAGACCGAGATGTGGACCTTGCGTCTGCCCCCGATGCCGGTGGAAAACGGCGAGGTGCTCGGCATCATCGAAGACCGGCAGGGACTATTCAATCTCAACAGCCTCGTGCGCTACGGTGCTACCAGTACGCCCGATCTGGCCAAATTCCAGCGCCTGCTCGGCATCCTAAACCTGCCCGCAGAATTGGCTCCCGCTTTGGCCGACTGGATGGATGCCGACAGTGAAGTGCAGCCTCAGGGAGCCGAGGATGGTTACTACCTCGCCCTGCCCCGCCCTTACCGCGCGGCGAATCGTCAGCTGGTGGAGTTGGGCGAATTGGCGCGGGTGAAAGGCTATGACACCAAAACCATCGAACGGCTGAAACCCTTCGTTGCGGTGCTGCCCGTCAACGGTGCGATCAACGTCAATTTTGCGTCCGCCGAAGTGTTGTCCGCTGTCGCGCAAAATATGTCGCTGTCCGAAGCACGCATGCTCGTGCAACAACGGCGCGGCAATCCGTTCAAGGACATCGCCGATTTCAGGCTGCGCCTGCCCAACAACAGCATCAAAATCGAAGACAGCGACATCGCGGTCAGCAGCACCTTCTTTTGGGTGACCGGGCGCGCTTCCGTGAACAACTCTCAGGTGGTCACGCAAGCTTTAGTGCAACGCGACCGGGGTTGGCCGGCGGTCGTTTGGCAGAATGTGCAGTGAACGCTATGGAACTGGCTGCTGATCTGGCGCGGATGGTAATATCCGCCACCCAAGATTAAGTCCGCACGATGAAGCTACGCATTTATTTTTCCGCCGCATGGCACGACAGCGCCTCACCCTGCCCTTGGGCGCTGTGCGATGACGCCGGCGCTGTTTTGCAAGCGGGCAATTCGCCCCTCGCCTCGCTGCCCAAGGCGGATGATTACATTGCCCTCATCTCCTCCTCGCGCCTCATGTGCGTAAACGTGCAAATGCCCGCCCAATCGCGGCGGCGCTGGGAAGCGGCCTTGCCGTTTGTGGCGGAGGAATACACGCTGACCGACCCGGAAGACAACCACGTCGTGCCGGGTGCGGCACAAAAAGACGGGCAGCGTGCGCTGTTTATCGTTGACAAGCCTTGGCTGCAAAACATCGTCGCGGCCTGCCACAGCGCAAACATTCCCTTGCGCCGCGCCGTGCCGGAAATGCTGTTGCCGAACTTGCCGCCGGAAACCTGGGTGGTGGTATGGGACGGCGATCATGGCTTCATGCGCACAGGTGCCACCTCCGGCATGGCGCTGGATCGCGGCGACGAACAGCATCCGCCGCTGGCGCTAAGCCTGAGCCTGAGCCTGAATGCGGCACCTCCCCAAAACATCCTGCTGCGTTATGCGACGCACGGCGAAGAAACCCGCAACGATTTGCCGCAATGGTCCGACTTGCCGTCCGGGTTAAGCCTAGGCGAGCCGTGGGATTGGCGGCGCGAACCGATCCCGCACGATGCGCTGAATTTGCTGTGGGGCTCGCTCGCGCCCAAAGCCAGATTGCATGAATGGCTGCCCAAATTGCGCCCTGTCGCGCTCATCCTGCTTGCCGCACTCGTCATTGAAACCATCGGGACAAACATTGAGTGGAGCTTGCTCAGCCATGAAAAGACGACCGTCACCAAAGAGATGGAGCGCACGTTCCGCAAGGCATTCGGCGAAACCAGCACCGTGGTCAACCCGCTGTTGCAGATGCAGCGCAACATTGCCGCATTGCGCCACAGCGCCGGATTGCCGGACGAGGCCGATTTCCTGCCCTTGCTCGATCAGGCGTCGCTTGCCTTCACCGCGTTGCCTGGCGGCAGCGTCACTGCCCTGCACTACGAATCCGGCAGGCTCGATGTCGATGTGAAACTGCGCACCGCAGCCGAAGTGCGAGCCCTGCAACAACGCATGCAAGGCAAAGGATTGAGCGTACGTTTGGGCGACATACGCGATACCGGCAACGGCGTCGAAACACGTTTGGCGATCCAGGCGGGAGGTGTTCTATGAAAACGCGCTGGCAAGAATTGCGCAGCAAACATTGGAGCAGTCGCCCCGCACAGGAACGGCGCATGATAGTGTGGGCCGCTGCGGTGCTGCTCCCCGTCGTCTACTATTTTTTGCTGTGGCAACCCGCGCATCGTGCCGTGGCCAAACTGCACGACACTTTGCCGGTGTTACAGGCGCAGGCCGCCAAACTGACCGACGAAGCGGCGGAAGTAGACGCCTTGCGCCATCGCCCGCAACTGGCCGCGCTGGATGCCGCCGCGCTGAAAACCAGTGTTGAAGAATCCGCCCAGCGGCACCAGCTGCGCGCGGCGATCAACACGCTGGAGATGCAGGAGCCCAACGGTGTGCGCGTCGCCTGCGATGCGATTGCCTTCACGGCATGGTTGGGCTGGTTGCGCGATTTGCAACAAGAGCAGCACATCCGCGCGGATTCGATTTCCATCTCCGCTTTGCCGCAATCCGGCATGGTGAAAATCAGCGCCACGCTGAGCAATGGGAACAGTCAATGAATAAATGGAGCTGGACGCTGCTGATCGCGGTCTATCTTTGCGTGCTTATCGTCACCGCGCCGGCCAGCCTGCTCAGCCGCATCATCGACCGTGCCAGCAACGGGCGCGTGGAGCTTGCCAATACACGGGGAACGCTTTGGAGCGGCAGCGCCAATCCGGTTTTGCATCAGCGCAGTGGCGGCCTCATCACGCTGACAACGCTGCATTGGAATATTGCCCCGCTCGGGCTTGTCAGCGGCAAGCTGAACGCCCAATTGCAATGGGACGACGAAGCGCAATTCTCCCCCATGGATATCATCGCATCGCCCGGCCAGGTCGAACTGCGCCGCGCCTACCTGCCCTTGTCGGCACTGCTGCTGGATGAAGCCTCAGATTTCTTGAAACCGGCGCAACTGCGCGGGCAGATCATTCTCAAAAGCGACTCGTTGATGATCACCAAACAAGGCGTGCAAGGCACTGCAACCGCAGACTGGCTGAATGCCAGCTCATTGCTCAGCAGCATCGCGCCATTGGGCAATTATCACTTCACGTTTTCCAGTTCGTCTGCCGGCGTAGACATCGCGTTGAACACGGCCTCTGGCGCGCTGCAATTGGCCGGCCAAGGCCATTTCTCAGCCTCGGCGGGGCTGGACTTTAAAGGCACAGCACAAGCCGCCAGCGGCAAAGAAGAAGCACTGCGGGAATTGCTGGGACACTTGGGGCCGGAAGAGCGCCCCGGCGTCAACACATTCACGCTGGTTCCCGCGCGAGGCCGTTAACCTAAACCGCGAACTACTGAGGTATCAGCTGAAAAAAACGAGCCAGATTTTCTGGCTCGTTTCTGTTACAGATACATCAATCGCCTTATTCCCACTCAATCGTTGCGGGCGGCTTGCCGGAAATATCGTAGACCACGCGGTTGATGCCGCGCACTTCGTTAATGATGCGGTTAGACACTTTGCCCAGCAACTCGTAAGGCAGATGCGCCCAGTGTGCGGTCATGAAGTCCTGCGTCTGCACCGCGCGCAGGCTGACC
>JBBIJL010000014.1:0-23353 GCA_037446005.1 Gallionellaceae bacterium
TTTGAGGGGGTAAGTGGGGGGGGGCGTCAGGCAGTTGTGCCTCTAGTGTAGTGCGCCGTAATTGATGGAACTTATCCGCTCGAACAGCGCCGCACCGTAGGTCGGGTTTCAACCCGACATGTCGGGCTAAAGCCCGACCTACCATGGGTTGCGCATAAGTTCCAAACAGAATGGCGCACTACACTAGATCCGGAGTTAATACTGCTGCTAAGGCTTGGCTACTTACTCGGTAACGTGATCGTGATAGTGACTTTCCCGGGCACGTTGAACGCCTCGGCTCCCTCGTCAATGCGGCCCAATTTGATGAGGCCTGCCGCATAGCCGAAGTCGCGGTAGAACAGCGCGAGGTTGCCCCACAGTGCGTAGTAAGTGATGTCACCCACATCCGGATCGACACCTGCCGGTGCATCTTTTAGGGAGAGATTTCGGGGGAGCGTGGCGATCTTTTCGGTGCCTGCGTAATCTTCCAGCGTGAGCGTCAGCGGCAACAGTGCGAGAAAGTCGCGGGTCGTGGGGCTATCCGTCAGCGTGGCGGGTATCGTCCTGCCGTTAACGATCAAATGTATTTTCATGGCAGCGGCCTCCGCAATAGATGGTGGGCTGGCCGACTGATCGGCCAGAAGTGGTGCGCTGTACATTGAGGCCAGCATGACTGTTGCAATCAGGATGCTTCGTTTCGTGCTCGCCCCTTCGGTCTTGGCATTGCCACCAGTGAGTAAAGTCGGTCGCGCATTCGCTTGCATGCCAGCCCCCCTGCTTACAGCGCGCTCTTCAAAATGGTGCCGATCACCTCTTCCGTGTAAATATCGCCGATGCCGAATCCGATGACATTGCCGCGCACGTTGCCGATGATGGCGGGCAAGTCGGCTTCCTTGATACCCAGTTGCGATAGGCGCGTAGGCGTACCGATCTTGTTGAACCAGGCCTCCAGTGCGGCGATTCCCGCCTCGGCGGTAGCGACGCCGAACACGTGTTTGGCGAAGCGTTCGAATTGCGCCGGGTTGCGGCTGTGATACCACTTCATCCAGGCCGGCATCACCACCGAAAGACCAGCACCGTGCGGCACGTTGAACAAGGCAGACAGCGCATGCTCGATTGCATGGTTAGGGTAGCTGAATCCGGCGCAGCCTGAGAAGGTTACCCCGTTCAAGGCCAGCGTCGCCGCCCAGGCGAATTGACCGCGCGCATCCAGATCGGCCGGGTTCGCCAGCAGGCTTTCGGAGGTCTCGATCACCGTATTGATGACGGACTCAACCAGCCGCGATTGCAGCCCGGGATGCACGGCTGCCGTGAAATAGGCTTCGATCGAATGGGCGATGACATCCGCTGCGGAATACACCAGATAGTCGCGCGACACGCTCTGCATCAGTGCGGGATTGATGACCGACGCGCGGGGGAACAGCAGCGGGGACATGATGAATAGTTTCTGCTTGCTCTCTTCATTGGTCACCACGGCTGCGGAATTCATTTCACTACCAGTGGCCGCCAACGTCATGACCGTAAAGAGGGGCAGCGCGGATTGTATCTTCCCTTTGCCGATGAAAAGATCCCACACGTCGCCGCCATAACCCACGCCCGCAGAAATGGCCTTGGCGCTATCTACGACGGAGCCGCCACCCACGGCGAGGATGGCATCGACTTTGTGGGTGCGCGCCAGAGCAATGCCTTCGCGCACCTTGGAGATGACGGGATTGCTGATGATGCCGCCGCACTCGACCTGCGCGATGCCTTTTTCGGAAAGGCTCTTGCTTACCATGTCAAACAGACCGTCGTGTTTGATGCGCTCGCTGCCGTAGCAGAGCAGTACCTTCTTCACGCCTTGCTCGGCCATGAGTGAGCCGATCTGTTGTTCCTTGTCGGCACCGAACTCGATGCGGGTCGGTGTGTAATACGTAAAGTTTTCCATGTGAATTTCCTTATATTCAGGTTAACGATCAGAGATTCTGCTTAAAGAACGAGGTGATCTTGTCAAACGGGATGATGTCCGTGCGGTCGTACAGGTCGGTGTGAATTGCGCCCTTGATGATCATGAGTTCTTTCGGCTCTGCCGCCGCCTTGTAGGCATCTTCGCTGAAATAGCGCGAGTGTGCGTTTTCACCGGCAATGATCAGCACGGGGCGCGGCGAGATTTCCGCGATGTGGGTCAGCAGCGGCATGTTCATGAACGACATCGCACTGGCAGCCAGCCATGCGCCGTTGGAATTCAGCGAACGCTTGTGGAAGCCGCGCGGCGTGCGATAGTAGTCGAAGTACATTTTGACGACGGGGTTGGTGATACCGTCCAGCGTCTCGGGCAGATTGCGCGGGCCTGTGGAAAAGACACCCTTCTCGGCATCGGCCCAGCGTTGCTGGCCGATCGTTTGCAGTATCTGCGTGCGTTGTTCCAGGGGCATCTTGTCGTAATACCCTTTCGACATCACGCGAGACATGTCGTACATGCTGGTCGTGACGACAGCCTTGATGCGTTTGTCCGCCGCAGCGGCGTTCAGTCCCATGCCTCCAAATCCGCAGATGCCGATGACACCGATGCGATTGCGATCAACGAATGACTGCACTCCGAGAAAATCCACCGCTGCGCTGAAGTCTTCGGTGTTGATGTCCGGCGATGCCATGCCGCGCGGCTCGCCGCCGCTTTCGCCGGTATAGGAAGGATCGAACGCGAGCGCGACAAAACCACGCTCTGCCATAGTCTGTGCATACAGGCCGGACGATTGCTCTTTCACCCCACCGAACGGGCCGCTGATGGCCAGTGCCGCAAGCTTCTGGTTGCCACGGCTCTTGGGCAGGTAAAGATCGGCAGCCAAAGTGATGCCGTAGACATTCTTGAATGTCACCTTCTGGTGATCGACCTTGTTGCTGCGCGGGAATTTCTTGTCCCAC
This sequence comes from Gallionellaceae bacterium, assembly GCA_037446005.1. Taxonomy (GTDB): domain Bacteria; phylum Pseudomonadota; class Gammaproteobacteria; order Burkholderiales; family Gallionellaceae; genus PALSA-1006. The sequence continues at coordinate 2,881 of JBBIJL010000014.1, forward strand.
TCCTGAGTCAACTGAATATTCCCGCCAGTTGCGGGTGTGGTTTGTGCCAATGCGGGCAGCGAGCCAGTCAGCATTGCTGCGCAGGCAAGTAGTGCGCCATGAATAAAATTTATGCGGGAAGGACGATGGTTCATTTGGGTCACCTCTTGTTGGCTGTGGATATGAAAAAGGGTAATTGCGTGGTGCTCATCAACATGCTGCGTACCACCTTGTTTGCAAATGTTGGCGATGTACGAGTTGCATCGCCGTGTGTTCTTGCAGAGTGTATTTTTCTCTATCCATGCCGCTCATCGATATACAAATCCGCTGTATTTATTGCCTGATTCTCCACGATGATGGATTGTTGCTTGGCATCAGCATTTGGGGTGGATATGCTTCGTTCAGGAATCGATTGGAGACTCGACATGCCAGTTCAGGAACAAATCGGAAGACAAGAATCGGCTGCGCTCGACGCGCCGAGAGAAGTCATGGCTGAAATCATCGGGCGATGGACGGTTGGCAAGGACGGCTGTCTTACGCCGATACCCAATCTTGTTTTTTTCCGGCGCGAAACTATCGTGCCGCCCTGCCTCTGTTTGCTGGAGCCGAGCATCGTTCTCGTCGTTCAGGGCGAAAAACAAATGCTCGTGGGCAGCGAGGCCTACCCTTACAACATCGGACGTTTTCTGGTCACCTCACTGGATATCCCTGCCAATTCCGAAGTGGTCACGGCCAGCCCGGATAAACCCTGTCTGGGGCTGACCTTGAAACTCGATCTCCGCATCATGGCCGAATTGATCGCACAGGGCGGGCTCCCCTTCCCCGTGGAGCGCCCCAACGACAAAGGCACTGGTGTCGGTATCGGGACTGTCACGCCGGCTTTACTTCAACCGTTCAAGCGCCTGCTGGATTTGCTGGATGAGCCAGCCTCGATCCCCGTGCTTGCCCCGCTGATCGAGCGGGAGATTCACTATCGTCTGCTAATGAGCGATCAGGCGGCGCGCCTGTGGCAGATCGCCTCGGTGGGTAGTCAGGGGCACCGGGTTGCCAAGGCCATCGACTGGTTGAAGGTGAATTATGCGGCAACTCTTCGGGTCGATGAGCTCGCGGCTTACGTGCAGATGAGTCCTTCGAGTCTGCATCATCACTTCCGCCAGCTCACTGCCATGAGCCCCGTGCAATACAGAAGTGGTTGCCGGCTTAATGAGGCGCGACGCTTGATGTTGAACGAGGATATGGATGCGGCGAGTGCCGCGTTCAAGGTGGGCTACGAGAGCCCCTCGCAATTCAGTCGCGAATATACCCGCCTGTTTGGCGCGCCCCCTAAGCGCGACGTAGAAGGGTTGCGCCGCATGGCCGATGGAGTGAGCTAGTGTAGTGCGCCATTCTGTTTGGAACTTATGCGCAACCCATGCTAGGTCGGGCTTTAGCCCGACATGTCGGGTTGAAACCCGACCTACGGTGCAGCGAGATTCGAGCAGATAAGCTCCATTAATTAAGGCGCACTACACTAGCTTCGGAGTGGTGGCCTTCTGAGCTTGTATGCACCCATGATCGTCGTGTCAGCCTTGAATCTCATTCAAGTTCGGTGCTGAGAATTTCGTTATTCCAAAATCCTGCGCTGAGATTCTTCGGTTTCAGTCCCCATGCAATGACGGCAATCTTTCCGCGCGAAACGTAGCGCTGCTGTGCTACAGTGCGCGCTACGTCCACTACCGGAGCCTCTCATGTCCACAACCACCATACGCCTGCCGGAAGAATTGAAAGCCCGCGTCGCGAAGGCGGCGAAGCGCGCGGGTTCAAGCACGCATGGTTTCATCCTCGAAGCCATTGCGGAGAAAGCGGAGCAGGAGGAGCGGCGCGCGGATTTTGATGCGGTCGCCGAGGAGCGCTACGCTGGCATCGTTTCATCCGGCAAGACGATTCCATGGCAAGAGATGCGCGACTATCTGGAAGAGCGTCTCGCCGGTAACAAGGCCAGACGCCCCGTAGCCCGCAAGCTGGCACAGCGTTGATGACGCGCATCGAACTCGCGCCGGAAGTGGCGGATGATTTCGAGCGCATTCTCGACCATCTGGCGCAATACCAGGTTGAGCAGCCGGAGCTGAGAATACGCGAGATCATCGAGGCGTTTAACGTGCTGGCGCACAACCCCATGATTGGGCGCTCGGCCATGAACGGCAAGCGCGAGCTGGTGATTGGTCGCGCTTCGCATGGCTATGTGGCGCTGTATCGTTATGTTGTTGAGGTGGATGCCGTCTTTATCCTCGCCATACGCAACCAGCAGGAAGCGGGATATGCAGAATCCTGAAATGCAAACCGAAAATTTTTCCTCCCTCACCCCCGATGCCATGCTCAACGCGCTGGAGAGCAATGAGGTTCGGTATGAGGACGAAAGCCATATTCGCCGGCCATTAAATGGGGGATTGAATGAGCAAAAATAAACAATCGCAAGCTCCCAAGAAAAATGACGTATCCATCGTTCGTTCATCGGCCGCCGAGTATCTGACTTTCGTCGCAGCTACGGGTGGTGGCAGCGCCAGCGTGGAAATGCGCTACGAGGATGAAAACCTCTGGCTCACGCAAAAGATGATGGCCACGCTCTATGACGTGTCGGTGTCGGCCATCAGCCAGCATTTGAAGCGCATCTATGCGGATAACGAGTTGGAGCGCGAGGCAACTATTAAGCAGTACTTAACGGTTCAAACCGAAGGCGATCGCGAGGTTCAGCGCAAGGTTGACCACTACAGCTTGCAGGCCATCATCGCCGTGGGTTTCAAAATCGAGAACGAGCGCGCTGTGCAGTTCCGCAAATGGGCCAACCAGATCGTCAAGGACTACACGATTCAGGGTTGGGTCATGGATGCGGATCGCTTGAAGAGCGGCGGCAGTGTGCTGACCGAAGATTTTTTCGAGCGGCAGTTGGAGAAGATCCGGGAGATACGGCTCTCCGAGCGCAAGTTCTACCAGAAGATCACCGACATCTACGCGACCGCGCTGGATTACGACCCTTCCGCCTCGGCGACGAAGCGCTTTTTTGCGGCGGTACAGAACAAGCTGCATTACGCCATTCATGGGCAGACAGCGGCAGAAGTGATCGCGGATCGGGCCGATCACCAGAAGGACAACATGGGTCTGACCCACTGGGAAGGTGCGCCCCACGGCAAGATACACAAATACGATGTTTCCATTGCCAAGAACTACCTCGCCGAGTTCGAACTGGCGCAGATGCAGCGCATCGTGTCGGCTTATCTGGATATGGCCGAACTCCAGGCCATGCGACGCATGCCCATGACCATGCAGGATTGGGAAGAGCGCTTGGGCGGCTTCCTGAAACTCTGGGATCGGGACATTTTGCAGGATGCCGGCAAGGTTACGGCAGAAATTGCCAAGGCGCATGCCGAAAGCGAGTTCGAGAAATACCGCATCGTGCAAGATCGGCTGTTCGAGAGCGACTTCGACCGGATGATCAAGCAGATCGGGGGCGCTCACAAGCCTGACGACAATGAAAATCAGTAGCTCGCCCATGACTACCTCCACCTCTTTTTTCTCCCTCACCCCCGACGCCATGCTCAACGCGCTGGAGAGCATCGGCCTGCGTTGCGATGGGCGATTGCTGGCGCTGAACAGTTACGAAAACCGCGTGTATCAGGTGGGCATAGAAGACGCATCGCCGCTGGTGGCGAAGTTCTATCGTCCGGCGCGCTGGACGGATGAGGCCATCCTCGAAGAGCATGCCTTTGTGCAGGAGCTGGTGGAGCGCGAGATTCCGGTGGTGCCTGCGCTCGTTATCGACGGCAAGACGCTGCATCACTTCGAGGGATTCCGTTTCTCGCTGTTCGAGAAGAAGGGCGGTCGCGCGCCGGAGCTGGAAGACCGCGATACGCTGGAATGGCTGGGGCGTTTTCTCGGGCGTATCCATGCGGTGGGGGCGACGAAAGATTTTCAGCATCGTCCCGAGTTGAACATCGAAACCTTCGGCATCGAGCCGCGCGATTTTCTGCTGGCTAACAACTTCATCCCCGCCGACATCGAGGCGGCCTATCGCAGCGTGATCGACCAAGCGCTCGACGGCGTGCGCCATTGCTTCGACCGCGCAGGCAAAGTGCAGACCTTGCGCCTGCATGGCGATTGCCACGCGGGCAACGTGCTGTGGACGGACGACGGCCCGCACTTCGTTGACTTCGACGACAGCCGCATGGGGCCTGCGGTGCAGGATTTATGGATGCTGCTGTCGGGCGAGCGCGAGGAGCGCGTGAAGCAGATGGGCGATGTGCTGGCGGGCTACGAGGATTTCTGCGAGTTCGATGCGCGCGAGCTGTACCTGATCGAAGGGCTGCGCACGTTGCGCTTGATTCACTACTCCGCCTGGCTGGCGCGGCGCTGGGACGACAGCGCCTTCAAGCAGGCCTTCCCGTGGTTCAATACGCAAATCTATTGGCAGAACCGCATTCTCGAATTGCGCGAGCAGATTGCCCTGATGGAGGAGCCGCCGCTGTGGCAAAACTGATTGAACTCTGCCCTTGCGGCAGCACCAAAAAATATACCGACTGTTGCGCCCGCTACGTGGATGGCAACGAACCCGCTCCCACCGCCGAAGCCCTTATGCGTTCGCGTTACACCGCCTACACCTTGCTGCGCGAAGACTACCTGCTGGCAACTTGGCACTCCTCTACACGCCCCGCATCGTTAGGCTTGGCGGCTGAGGTAGCCACCAAGTGGCTCGGCCTCGAAGTGACGCGCCACGAACAACAAGATGCCGATCACGCCAGCGTCGAATTCGTCGCGCGCTACAAGGTAAATGGCCGCGCGCACCGGCTGCATGAAATCAGCCGCTTCGTGCGCGAAGACGGGCAGTGGTTTTATGTGGACGGAGATATTTAGTGCGCGCCCTATCTTCGGGCCGAACCACTACAATGCAGCCTCTTAATTCGCAGCAATACAGCATCAGCCAACTATGAACACAGAAATCGAAAACAATTTTCTCGTCATTACCGCTTCCGGCGCAGACAAACTCGGCCTCGTCGAACAGCTCGCGGGGCGCATTGCCGATTGCGGCTGCAACATCGAAGAGAGCAGCATGACCGTGATGAACGGGCAATTCTCTTTTATCGCGCGCGTTACCGGCGCATGGAACGCGCTCTCCAAACTGGAAGGGCAGACGGCGGCGCTCGGCACGCAACTCGGCCTCGCCATCACGCAGCAGCGCACCGGAAAAAGCGATCGCAGCGCCATTCCTTACACCGTCGAACTCGTGGCGATGGATCAGCCCGGCATCGTGCGCAAGCTCGCGGCTTTTTTTACCCGCAACGGCATCAGCATCGACGAGTTGCGCACCAGTTCCTATTTGGCTCCGCACACGGGCTCGCCGCTCACCTCCATCATCATGACCGTAGGCATTCACGCCAAAATCCACATCCCCACCTTGCGCGAAGATTTTCTCGATTACTGCGACGATCTGAATCTGGATGCCACGCTGGAGCCGATGCGGGGTTGATGCTTGCCGACTACACCTTCACGTTAAATCCCAGATCAACTTCCGATGCGGGCACGCCTCCGCGTATGCCCCAATTCTCCAACGCAACCTCGTTGAGCACGATGAAGATGTCGTCCGGCGCAATGCCGAGTGCGCCGAGATTGTTCACGATGGCTCGGTAGAGTGCGCGCTTGGCTTCGATGCTGCGACCTGAAAATAAGGAGATTTCGACCAGCGTGTAGTTTTCGCTCTTGCCGGGCGGTACGTGGAAGTGCTCCGGCTTGTGCTTGATGTAGCGTATCTGCCGGTCATGCGCGGGTAGCTGCAACGCCTCGCGCTGCGCGAGGTAGACGGCTTCGATTATGGCCTGCACCTGTTCGGGCGGGCGGCTTTTGCGGACTTCGATTTTGGTCAGAGGCATGGTGCGGCTCAATTGGTTTGGGGTGTTGGCGCAATCGGTGCCAGCTTTTTTTGCCAGAACATCGCTTTGCCCATTTTCGGGTCGAGCTCGTATCCCGCAAAGCCGCAGGCCTTGTAGGCGGCCTGCGCCACCGCATTGCCTTCCAGCACTTCCAGCGTGAGCTTGCAGCAACCCAGACTGATGGCGAGCTCTTCGGCTCGGGCGAGCAGGTGTCTGGCGAGGCCGCGCCTACGGTATGTCGGCGCGACGATGATGTCGTGCACGTTCAGCAGCGGCTTGCATGCGAAGGTGGAAAAACCTTCGAAGCAAACCGCCATGCCGGCGGGTGCGCCGTCAACCAAAGCGAGCACAACATGCGCGCCTTGCCGCTTGCGTAGCTCGGGCACGAGATTGCTTTTGACGAACTGCGGCAACTCCGCGCCGCCGCCCATGTCGTCTCGGGCATACTCGTTCAACAGATAAACAATGGCCGCCGCGTGGGCGGGCAAAGCCAAGTCGGCGATTAAAACTTCTTCCATGAAAAATCCATTCCGGGTTTAACAGTTAAAAATAAAAGGGCTCTCAAGAAATTCATATCTCGTCATTGATGAAACAACTAGCCAATCCACTAAGCCAGCAAGCTGGCAAGTGGCTGGTTATCCGGCGAAGGCCGGAATCCAGTGTTTTCAATCAACTGGACACCGGCCTTCGCCGGTGCGACGAATTTTTGAGGTATCTTAAAGAAAATTGCGCCCGCATAGCGGTGCATGCGGTCAGCCCCACACGCCCTCCGCCACATCGACCACGCTTCCGCCCACCAATACTTCGTTGCCGTTCGCGCGCAATGCCAGCGCGGAGGGGCGCCCCATTTCGTAGCCTTGGCCTGCCACGATGTCTACTGCGGCCGTGCCGAGCACCTGGTGTCTGGACAGGTAGGCGGCAAGGCAACCGTTGGCGCTGCCCGTGGCGGCATCTTCGGCAACGCCGTAAAAGTCGGCGAACACGCGCACGCTTACACTTTGCTGCGGTTCGTAACCTTCGGTGCTGAACACCAGAATGAGTTTGGCCCATGCGTCGCGCACGAGGGTGAAGTACGCCTCTTTGTTTATCGCGGCCCGCTTGAGCGTCTCCAGATTTTTCAGGGGCACCACGAGGGTGGGAAATCCGGTCGAAACTTCTTCGACGGGAAAGCGCGTGTCGAGGTCGGCGGGATTGATGCCCAGCACGCGCGCCAGCGTCGCCGCATCGGGTTGTCTGCCGAACTTGGGCGGTATTTGCCGCATCCACACGAGCGCGCTTTCCGAAAACGTGACGGGGATTTTGCCGATGCGCAGGTTGAGCGTGATCTCGTTGGATGCGGTCAGGCGCAACTTGTTGCGGATGATGTGCGCGGTGCCCAGAGTCGGATGTCCGGCGAATTTCACTTCAGCCTTCGGCGTGAAGATGCGCACATCGTAGCCGCCGTCGCGCGGTTCGCGCGCAGTGATGAACGTGGTTTCGGAGAAATTGAGCTCCCCGGCGATCTTTTGCATTTCCGCATCCGACAGCGCGGCGCAGTCGATGAAGGTGGCGAGCTGGTTGCCGCCGTAGCGTTGCGCGGTGAACACGTCGGTGATGAAAAATCTGGGCTTGCTCATGGCTGCTGGGTTACCGGTGTCGGCATGCGGAGCGCCATTCTGCTTGGCGCGCGGGAAAACTTCAATTCGGTGCGGTGTTGGCGTTCGCAGTCAATGTTTTGGCGGGTGTGGTCATACTCAAGCCGGGTGTGCTCGGGCACTCTGCGCGCATCCGGTTTAACCGTCTAAAGGAAACGTCCGTGAAAAATTTGCTTGCTGTGTTGCTGGCCGGTGCGTTATCAATGTCCGCCATTGGCGCTGCTCAAGAGGTTGAAATGCTGAAGACTCAATATTTGGAAACAGAAGGCGGCCGCATTGCCTACGACGACACAGGCGGCAACGGCGCGCTGCTGATTGCGATTCCCGGCATGGACGATCTGCGCGCCGAGTACCGGTACCTGCGCCCGGTGTTGGCGGCAGCGGGCTATCGCGTGGTGACGATGGATATTCGCGGAGGCGGGGAATCTTCGGTGCAGTGGTTCGACTTTTCCGCCAGAGCGGTGGGGCGCGATGCGCTGGCGCTGATTAAACATCTGGGCGCGGAGGGCGCTTTCATCTTGGGCAATTCGTTTGCGGCAGGCTCGGCACTGTGGGCGGCGCAGGCGGCGCCCGCGCAAATTTACGGGGTGGTGCTACTGGGGCCCATCGTGCGCGATGCGCCGCCGTCGCTGCTGATGGAGACAGCGCTGAAGCTGGGCTTTGCCGGGCCTTGGCGCGTGTGGTTCTGGATGACTTATTGGGACAGCCTGTTCCCGCTGCGCAAGCCGGACGACCATGCCGCTTACCGCGCGCTGCTGGACAAAAATATGCGCGAAGCGGGACGCATGGACGCGCTGGAAAAAATGGTGCGGCTATCGAAAGCGGAGACGGCGGCGATGGTCGGACTCAAGCCGGTTCCGGCTTTGATCGTGATGGGCAGCAAAGATCCCGATTTCAAGGATGCGACAGCGGAGGCCGCTTGGCTCGCGCAAAAATTATCCGCGCAGCGCATTGTCGTCGAGGGTGCGGGGCATTACCCGCACGTGGAAACGCCGCAACAAATTGCGCCCGCGCTGGTGGCGTTCATCGGGCAACATGCGGTGCGCGCTGGGTTGCCTTGAGCGGAGCGTTCAATTCGCCGCGCGGCGCGCGGCCGCCGGTGTCATTCCCGTCCAGCGTTTGAACGCGCGATGGAACGGGCTCGGTTCCGAAAATCCCAGCAGGTAGGCGACCTCACCCAATTCCAGATGCGGATCGGCGATATAGCGCAGCGCGAGTTCTTTGCGCACTTCATCGGCCAGCCGGGTGAAGCGTGTTCCCTCGCTTTCCAGGCGGCGTTGCAGGCTGCGTTCGCTCAGCTGCATGCGCGCGGCGATCTGTGCCAGCGTCAGCGGGCCGTTCGCCATGTTCTCGGCGAGGTGGCGGCGCACGCCGGCGGCGATGTCCGGCGTGGCGCAGGCGGCAAGCAGTTGCTCGGCATGCGCGGTGACGATGCGCGACAGTCCCGCATCGGCGCCGGGGATGGGGTAGTCGAGGATGGCGCGCGGCAATGTCAGCGCGGATACGCCGACCGCGAAGGTCGGCGTCACGCCGAAGATGCGCCGGTGTTCGGCGGTTCGCCCGGGCCGGGCATGGGGAAAGCTCACCGCGAGGGGGCGCAGCGCTTGCCCGGCAAGCTGAGTGCCGATCACCAGCAGCGAGGCCAGCGTAAATTCCGAGGCGTGGCGGCCGGGCTGCACCCCGGCGGTGTTGAAGCGGTGCGTGATGCAAATGCGCTCCGCCTGTTCGGTGACCGTGAATTCGGCGAGGTCGTGCACGAGGCGGTTATAACGCACGATGCGGTTTAACGCGGCGCGCAGATCCGGCGCGGTGCGCACGGCATAGTCGAGCACGTCGAATGCGCCGGGGCGGATCGTCTGCGCCGCGTGCAGGCCGAAATCCGCATCGTTGGCGAGCGCGGCAGCGCTGTCCCAGAGCCGGTTTTCGAGTGCGAGCGGGATGCGCGCATCGGGATCGGCAAAGGCGTCCGGGTCGAATCCCGTGGCCGCAATCAGCTTGCGGGCGGGCACGCCTGCTGCTGCGGCAGCGTGGAGAATGAACAAGCCGATGCGAGCCGAGACAGTGTGTTTTGCGGGGGACGATTTTCTCATGCGGGAACACGGGCGGGCGCATGCGTTGCGCCCCGGCGTTTTACAGCAGCCACTCGAACCCCACCTGTTCGTAGTCCTCGCCCTCGGCGATCAGTCCGCCGAGTTTAAGCTCGCGGCTGTTGTCGCCCATCATGGCTCGGTAGCGCGCGTTTGCCGCGAAGCGCCCCGGTTCCATCAGCATGGTGGCGTGCAGGTAAGAGTTGTGTTCGTCCGGCAGCAGGATGACCGTCTGGTAGTCGTGCGCGTCGGCGGCGTCTTTGGCTGAAGGGGGCGTTTCTGCGGCGAGGACGTGCAGGCGTACCGCTGCGGGTTTTTTGGCGAGCAATTCGATGCCGACGTGGACTTTGCCGTCGGCATCGGTGTGCAGGCGCTGAATCACGCCGACCCACCACAGCTGTCCGTTCTGCGGCTTGAGCGCGCACAGGTCGCCGATCTTGATCCACGCCCCGAGGCTGCCGGTGAGCGTCGCGCCGATATCGGCGGCACTCATGTCGGAGAGGTGCCACACCTCGGTGGCATTGTTGGCGGTGGCGGCAGCGGCTACCGCGGCAGTGGCTTCGCTGGCGAGACCGAGGCCGTCCTGCGCTTGCGGGGCGGCTGCCTGTTGCTCGGGCTGCACCCCGCCGCTGATGTGCGTTACCAGCCGGCTGATATTCTGGAAGCCGTGCGCCACTTCGATGCTGGCGTTGAGATTGCGGCGTTCCAGGTGGCGGTGCGGCGGTTCCGCCGCCCAGTAACGCAGCAAATGTTTGAGCACGGTGAGCTTGCCGGCGGGGGTGAACTCGTTGCCGAAGCGGCGTTCCTGCCATGCCGGATCGTTCTCGTTTTGCCCGATGATGTTGTGCAAGCCGGGCAGCGCCCGTGCCGTGCCGAAAAAACGCATGGTCGGCGTCGTGGTCGCCGCGTTATCCGCCCGGTGCGGCGGCGTATCCGTCGCCAGATCGAACACATAGGGGCTGCCTGCATCGGCTGTCGTTTTGAGATCGAAAAAACTGCTCATGCGCCCGGCGATGCGGTAGCTCACTTCGATCTGGTCGGGCGCCAGCGTGTCGGGGGAGGAGATGTAGAGCACCAGTGCGCGCAGCAGTTCGCGTTGCGGGTTGGTATGGACGACGTGGCCGGGGTAAGCGAAGACCATGCTGTCGGTGCACTGCTGCGCTTCGGCAAAGCGGTAGCAGGCGCACAGCAGTTGCCACACGGAAGGATCGACCTCGATATAGCGCATCAATTCCAGATTCATCCGCTCGGCCACGGCGCGCAATTGGCGCACGCAGACCAGCGCGATGCGCTCTTTGGGGTCGCCGGATTTTTTGCCGTTGTTCGGGTAGGCGCCGATGCACGCGGCATAGGCCGCGGACAATGCCTGCGCGAAAGCGTAAATGCCGCGCCACAGATGCAGCCCCTGAAAGTCGCGCAGATGCGGCGCGCTCAAATAGAGCCGCAGCAGCTCGGTCAGGTGGGGCTGTCCCGCTTCGTCCAGCAGCAGGATGATGTCGGTGCGCAGTTGCGGGGCGAACCCGGCGGCATCCTTGATCGACTCCAGCCAGAAAGTGATTTCCTCCAGTGATTTTTTGGCGTCGTCCAGCGGCAACTCATCCAGCAGCCGTCTGGTTTCATCCAGGTCATACAGGGGGTGGTCAGGTTTTTCTCCGAACAGTTTGAACATGAGCCGCTCTGCCTTTGCGTGGGGAGTCCGGGGCATGATAAAGCAGTGCGCGGCAACAGGGAAGGACGTAATATTCCGGCCTGTTTCGGGGCAGGGCATTTCCGGATTCCAATACGGTGGCATCGAATTTTATGAAGAAAGAAGCTTACGCAAAAACGCTGGAATGGCTGAAGACGAACCCGTCGCTGGAAGAGCTCGCCGCAAAATATCCCGAGGAATGGGCGGCGGTGCAGCGGGATATTTCCGCCATTGTCGCGCGCGGCGTCGCGGAAGAATTGAAGACGTATCTGGAACGCATTTCCAAGCCGGCGGCAAAGTCCGGTTTTGGCAACCGGCAACCCGACAGGGACGCGGCGCTGGCGCAATTCGTGCGCAGCCGCATGGCGCACGAGTCGGTCAAGCAACTGAGCCTGTCCGTGCTGGCCGCCGATACGGGCGTGAAAAAAGGCAAGCTGCGTTTCAATCTGTTCAATGGTTTCATCGCGCAGAAACTGCTGTTTTCCGGCGGGCTCACGCGCAAGCCGGTTTCCCTGTTCTGGTTCCGTTTGTGGTGGCCGCTGCTGTGGCAGCGCAAACGCCTGATGCCGCTGGTGCAGTCCAAAGGGATTTACTGTTTTTATTCGCGCGCGCTGGTCGAAGCGCTGGCCGGCATGATCGCGGGCAGAAGCTGTCTGGAAATCGGTGCGGGTGACGGGACGCTGGCGCGCTTCCTCAAAGAACAGGGCGTGCAGCTCGGCGCAACGGACAACCACGAATGGGAAAAATCCGTGGCGTATCCCGACTGGATGGAGAAGATGGATGCGCGCGAGGCACTGAAAAAATACGCTCCCGAAGTCGTCATCTGTTCGTGGCCTCCGGCGCAAAACGATTTCGAGCGCGAGGTGTTCAGCACGCCGACCGTGCAGTTGTACATCGTCATCGGCAGCCGCCACCAGTTCGCCTTCGGCAACTGGAAAGACTACACGCGGCAAACCGCATTTTCGCTGGAGGAAGACAAGGCGCTCAGCGCGCTGGTGTTGCCGCCGGAGTTGGAGTCGGTGGTGTACGTGTTCCGGCGCAAGGCGATCTAGGCGCGCTTGCCGCGCATGGCGGAATATTTTTTGATGTTTTTGTTTGCGACGAAGCGCCGGTACTCCTCGCTCTCGACGGGATAGATCGCGAACTTGCCCTGTTCGTCGTAATGCGCACCCCAGCCGTATTGTTTGGTCAGCGGCGAAGTGCGCATGCAGGCGCAGGGTTTGGCGAAATATTCATCCCACAATTTCTGGCGACGCGTCTTCACTTCGGCGGGCGGTATCTGCTTGTGCCGCACGTGGGTGGCGAACTTTAATTCTTCCAGATTGTAGCCGTAAGGTTTGCCGGTCAGCAGTTCGTACTCGATGGCGGCGATGGAGGGTTTGCCGTTTTTTTCCTGCGGCACGACGGCAGTTTTGAGTGTGCAATCCGGGGCGATCTCGATGAATTGGTTAAGCGGGTTCATGGACACTCTCCGCGCCATCAGCTCAGCGGTTGGCGGATGACGGTCTTCCATTTTTCCGGAGCGGCCTTGCGGATGTCGCTCAGATAAATTTCATGGTGTTTGCTGCGGCGCTGATGCCCGTTGTCTCCGATGAACTGGTGCAGTCTTTCGATGGTTGGCCCCTCCGTGCTGAACGGGCCGAGGTGCATGATCTGCGCACATTTTCCCTCGCTATAGGTTTCGAAGCGCAATCTGGAAATGGCTGCCGGATTTTTCTTTCTGCGCACCTCGATAACGGCAGCATCCACCATCGCCTGCGTAACGAAAGGCGGCTGCGCGATCATCATCGTCCACAGCCAATTGCGCTTGTCGTTGGTATTGAATTTGCTCATGTCGGCAGCCCACCACAGCCCTTCCAGCGGCATCACGCCGTAGTCGATGGCGAGCGTGCTTTTCTTCACCGCGAATTTGATTGCGTAAGCCACGGCGAACAAGGATTCCACGGCGTCGGCATATTCCTGCGCGGTATTGGGATCGCCCTTGCCGTCGATCATCAGGTAGTTCATGGCCGGAACCTCCACCGGAGAGGCCTCCTTGGCGGATGGTGCATACAAGTGTTTGAGTTCTTTTTTCCAGTCGAGCTTGTTCATGGGGCGCGTCCCGAAATACTGATGCGAGATATTCTATCTGCCTACTGCTGACAGCGTGGTGTCAGCAGTAATGGCATCACCCTTTACCTTTCCCCCGGGGTGATTTCCCGATGTTCTCCATCACTCTGAAAGCAACGATCTTCTCGACCAAACCCAATGGCAGCGGCTGGACGATGGGAAACTGGATTGCCCCTTTCGAGGTTTTGTATCCGGCCAATTCATCCTGAAAGGCGCTGACTCCGCTGGAGGTTGGGTAGAAGCCGATGTGATGATCGAATGCCGCAAAATGCACCAAGTTGCCATTGAGATAGAAGGTCGGCATCCGGTAGCTGATTTTTTCCGTTGCTCCAGGCGCCGCGTTCTGGATCGTTAATCGCAGCTTGCCGAGGATAGTTTGGACATCTTGCGGGAACGCTTTGATGTATTCATCTATCGTTTCGGGAATCATCGGGCCGGCTTGCATGTCGGGATCACATCTTCTTGCTATAGGCGACGAGTTGGTCGAGTGCGATCCCCCAACCTTGTTCAAAGCCCATTGCCGCATGTTGATTGCGGCCTGCTTCATCTGCGTGGCGCGCGACGGCGGTGTAGCGAGTACCCGTGCCGTGAGTTTCCAGTTGGATGGTCGCGGTGAATTTGAAATCGACCGTCGATTCGGGTTGCGCCACTCCGGCAACGGGACGAAAGCCGGGCAACAGCGCATTCGTCCAAGTCAGTTTTTTATTCTCAACCACTTCGAGATAGCACCCCTCGTTGGGAAATTGCCCACCTTCCGGTGATTGCATCACGGTGTAGAAGCGTCCGCCGGGGCGCAGATCAATTTCACACGCAACGACTCGCCACGGCACAGGGCAGAACCACGGCATGAGATGCTCGGGTGTCGTCCAAGCTTTCCAGATAAGTTCTTTCGGCACATCCACGATGCGCTCAAAGGCGAGGTCGAGCTTGGGGTCTAGTCTTGGGCTCATGCGGTTATCTCCTTGCGTGATTCATGCGGCATCTGCCGCGCGTTGCAAATCGGCGATGATGATTTTGTCCATCTGCATCATCGCCTGCATTACGCGGCCTGCTTTGGCAGGATCGGGGTCGCTCAACAACAATCCCAATTGCTTGGGTACGATCTGCCAAGTCACACCGAACTTATCATCCAGCCAGGCACAGCGACCGGGCTTGCCGCCTGCGCCTAATTTTTCCCAGTAGTAATCCACCTCTTCTTGATTGTCGCAATCAACCACGAAAGACGTTGCGGGTGAAAACTTAAACATCGACCCGCCGTTGAGCGCCACGAATTGCAGGCCGTTCAGTTCAAAGTTGGCGGTGAGTAGCGTACCTTCCGGCATCGGTGCGCCTTTGCCGTAGCGATTCACGCTCAATACTTCCGCATTCTTAAAAACGCCCACATAGAAGTTCATCGCCTCTTCGGCTTGGTTGTCGAACCATAAAAAGGGGGTGATCTTTTGCATGATGTCGCACTCCTCTGGAGAAATGTTCCGGCAAATTAGGCGGGGAACACGGGCTTGTCAAACATCAGTCCCTAAAGATACCGGGTTAGTTAGACATTCCCCCTCTAAGCCATTAGACTTGCGCACTTTTTTACAGGACGACCACCATGTCCGACGATCTCGAACAAACCACCCAAGAACCCGCCGCCGTACCGCGTGACAAGATCGCGCGCGAAGTGGCGCGCCGCCGTACTTTCGGCATCATCTCCCACCCCGACGCGGGTAAGACCACGCTCACCGAAAAATTGCTGCTGTTCTCGGGTGCGATTCAGATGGCGGGGGCGGTCAAGGCGCGCAAGAGCGGCCGCCATGCGACTTCCGACTTCCTCGAAATCGAAAAGCAGCGCGGCATCTCTGTGGCTTCGTCGGTGATGCAGTTCGAGTACCGCGACCATGTGGTGAACCTGCTCGACACGCCGGGGCACCAGGACTTCTCCGAAGATACCTACCGCGTGCTCACCGCCGTGGACTCGGCGCTGATGGTGATCGACGCGGCCAAGGGCGTGGAAGCGCAGACCATCAAGCTGCTCAACGTGTGCCGCATGCGCAACACGCCCATCGTCACCTTCATGAACAAGATGGACCGCGAGGTGCGCGACTCGCTGGAGCTGCTGGACGAGGTGGAATCGGTGCTCAACATCCAGTGCGCACCGGTCACTTGGCCGCTGGGCATGGGCAAGACTTTTCGCGGCGTGTATCACCTGCTGCGCGATGAAATTCTGCTGTTCACTCCCGGCGAAGAGCGCGCCGACGGCGAAGTGGAAGTCATCAAGGGCATCGACAATCCTGAACTGGCACGCCGCTTCCCGCTGGAAATCGAGCAACTGAAAATGGAAGTGGAGCTGGTGCACGGCGCATCACACCCCTTCGATCTACAAGCCTTCCTCGAAGGTAAACAGACGCCGGTATTTTTCGGTTCCGCCATCAACAACTTCGGCGTGCGCGAAATTTTGAACGCGCTGCTGGACTGGGCGCCCGCGCCGCGCGAGCGCGATGCCTCGGTGCGCGCCGTGCAGCCCACCGAGCAACCGTTCTCCGGCTTCGTGTTCAAGATACAGGCCAACATGGACGCCAACCACCGCGACCGCATCGCCTTCCTGCGCGTGTGCTCCGGCCATTTCGAGCGCGGCATGAAGGTCAAGCATCTGCGCATCGGCAAAGAGATCCGCGTATCCAGTGTGGTCACCTTCATGGCGAATTCGCGCGAGCAGGTGGAGGAAGCCTACGCGGGCGACATCATAGGCTTGCCCAACCACGGCAACATGCAAATCGGTGACAGCTTCTCCGAAGGCGAGCTGTTGCAGTACACCGGCATCCCGTATTTCGCGCCGGACTTTTTCCAGAAAGTGCGCATCCGCAACCCGATGAAGGTGAAGCAGTTGCACAAGGGCTTGCAGCAGCTCGGCGAAGAAGGCGCGGTGCAAGTGTTCAAACCGATGGACGGCGGCGATCTGATTCTGGGCGCGGTCGGCATGTTGCAGTTCGACGTGGTGGCCAGCCGCTTGCAGGGCGAATACGGCGTCGATGCAATGTTCGAGGGCGGCAGCGTTGCCACCGCGCGCTGGGTGACTTGCGACGACGAAAAAGTGTTCGGCGATTTCCAGAAAGCGCTGTCGCACAACCTCGCGATTGATGCGGCGGGCAACCTCGCTTATCTCGCACCGAACAATGTGAATCTGAAACTCACGCAAGAGCGTTGGCCGAAAGTCGTATTTCACACCACGCGCGAACACGCGGTGAAGTTGTAAGAATATTGCCGTCATTCCCGCGCAGGCGGGAATCCAGCGTAGTTATTTATAAGGCAGTTGTTTTTTGTCTGCGCATTGCGCAGGTTTGTTTATTTAACTGGATTCCCGCCTGCGCGGGAATGACGGTGTTCTGAAAGGCCGGACGTGCAACAACTTGAATTTCAACTGCGCGGTGAGTTCGTCGAACTGTGCAACCTGCTCAAGCTCACCGGCGTATGCGACAGCGGCGGCGCGGGCAAGGCGCTGGTGGCCGAAGGCGTGGTGGCGGTGGACGGTAAAATCGAGTCGCGCAAAACCGCGAAGATACGCGCCGGGCAGGTGGTGAGCTTGGGCGATGTGCGCATCAAAGTGCTGAAGTGATGAGCGCTTCTTTTTATTTAATCCGCCGTAGGGTGGGCACGTTGTATGTCCCCGCAAGGGGGCGGACGACGGGTTCCCAATGGCTACGCCATTACCCGTTCGCTCTGCCCCCGCGGTTGCCGGAAATTGCGACAGCGTGGGCACCAAAACGTGCCCACCCTACGGCGTAGTCCATGTTGTACATCGCCCACAATGTCCTTATCCCCGAACGCGAAATCGAACTGAGCGCCGTGCGCGCGCAGGGGGCGGGTGGGCAGAATGTGAATAAAGTGTCGAGCGCGGTGCATTTGCGTTTTGACATCGCCGCCTCATCGCTGCCGGATGATTTCAAGCAGCGCCTGCTGCAACTCAACGACCAGCGCATCACCAAAGACGGCGTGGTCATCATCAAGGCGCAGGAATACCGCAATCAGGAACAAAACCGCAACGAGGCATTGCGGCGCTTGAAAGCGCTGCTGCTGTCAATCGCCGTCAAACCCAAAGCGCGCGTCGCCACCAAACCGACGCGCAGCTCGCAAAAGAAGCGGGTGGAAAGCAAGGTCAGGCGCGGTGCAACGAAGTCGTTGCGCGGGCGGGTGGTGGATTAATTTCTCACGCGGAGACGCGGAGAACGCGGGGAAGCATGGCTTGCGTCAATTTTTTCTCCGCGCTCTCCGCGCCTCCGCGTGCATCTGGGTTGACGGCTTGCTATCTAACTCGCAAATTTTTTGTTCCGGCTCGCCCGGATTAGGAATCTTATGGCAATCAAAGCAACCGTATTCAAAGCCAATCTGCAAATCGCGGATATGGAGCGGCACTACTACCAAGATCACTCGCTGACGCTGGCGCGGCATCCGTCGGAGACCGACGAACGCATGATGGTGCGTCTATTGGCGTTTGCCTTGCACGCGCATGAGTACCTCGAATTTGGTCAGGGCATGACGGACGACGACGAGGCGGACTTGTGGCAGAAGGATTTAACCGGGGCAATCGAGTTGTGGATTGACGTCGGCATCCCCGACGAGAAGCTGATCCGCAAAGCCTGCGGGCGCGCGAACCAAGTGATTGTCTATTGCTACGGCGGGCGCGTGGCCGATATGTGGTTCGCCAAAGACAAGGCGCAGTTTGCGCGCCAGAAAAATCTCACGATTATCAACCTGCCGGTGGCGAGCACGCAGGAGCTGACCAAGCTGGCGCAACGCACGATGAATTTGCAATGCACGATTCAGGATGGTCAGGTGTGGCTGAGTGACGGTGCGGCCAGCGTGCAGGTGGAGCGCACGGTGTTGCAGGCAGCGGGCGAGGGGCGGATGTAGGGTGCGCTTCGCGCACCATGGTGCATGGAATGCACCCTCCACGTTTCCGTACCGCGTGGGCACCAGAAACGTGCCCACCCTACAGATCAATTGGCTTCCACGGCCTTCGCCAAAAACTCATCAAACTGCGCCGACGGCATCGGCCGCGCAAACAAATATCCCTGTCCGTAATCGCATCCCGCTGCGGCGAGGATGTCGCGCTGCTGTTCCGTTTCCACACCTTCGGCGATAACCTTCATGCCGAGTTTGTGCGCCATGACCACGATGGCCTCGACGATGGCTTGATCTCCCGGGCTGTTTACCATGTTGCGCACGAACGACTGGTCGATCTTGATGTAGTCGATATCGAAGCGTTGCAGGTAGGACATGGCCGAGTAGCCGGTGCCGAAGTCGTCCAGCGATACCTGAATGCCCGCGTCGCGGTAGGCCAGCAGGGTGTCTTTCACTTCGGCGCGGTCGTCCATGAGCAGGCCTTCGGTGATTTCCATCACGATGCAGGCGGGGGGGTAATGCCAATTTGCGCAGCCACTCGACGATGTCCAGATTGACGCTGCCCGCGACGAACTGGCGCGGCGATTTGTTTACGCTGATCTGGATGGAGTGCAGGTGCGGCGCCTTGTTGAGTTTCCAGCTCAGGGCTTGCAGCGCCGCTTGCTGGAACACCCAGTCGCCGATGGAATTGATCAGGCCGATGTCTTCCGCCAGCGGGATGAATACCGTCGGGCTGACCATGCCGAGCGCGTGATGGTTCCAGCGTATCAGTGCCTCGGCTTTGCTGACGTGTCCCGTGGCCAGCTCGATGATGGGCTGGTAATAGACTTCGAACTGCCCCGCGTCGAGCGCGCCGCGCAAATCGTTGCTCAACTGCAAACGCAGGTGTGCCGCTTCCTGCATCGAGGCGGTGAAATAACTGAACTGGTTGCGCCCCCTGCTCTTGGCGACATACATCGCCTGATCGGCATTTTTCAGCAGCGAGCTGATGTCGGTGGCATCTTCCGGGAAGATGGTGATGCCGATACTGGCCGAGACATACACGGTCGAGTGGCCGATCTGAAACGGGGTGGAGAGGGTGTGAATGATGTTGTCGGCAATATTTTCCAGCCGTTCCGTATCGGTCAGGCCGGGCAGGATAACCGTGAATTCGTCGCCGCCGAGGCGCGCCAGAGTATCCGCTTCGCGCACGCATTTGCCGATGCGCTGTGCCGCGTCCTGTAGCAGGGCGTCGCCGGCCTCGTGGCCGAGCGTGTCGTTCACTTCCTTGAAATGGTCGAGGTCGATGAACATTAGGGCGAGGGGGATACTCTCGCGTTCGGCTTTCTTCAGCTCCTGCGCGAGACGGTCGTGGAACAGGCGGCGATTGGGCAGGCCGGTGAGCGTGTCGTAATTGGCCTGCTGCCAGATGATCGCCTCGGTGCGTTTCTTTTCGGTGATGTCGGAAAAGATGGCGATGCGCTGCTGCACCTGATGTTGCTGGTCGTACACCGTGCTGATGTTCAGCCATTCGGAATAGGTGCTGCCATCCTTGCGGCGGTTGAGAATTTCGCCGCGCCATTTTCCGCCGACGGAAATGGATTTCCACATCTCGCGGTAGAAGTCGGTGCTTTGGTTGCCGGAGCTGAGCAGGCGCGGGTCGCGGCCGATTACCTCTTCGGGCTGGTATTGGGTGATTTGGCTGAACGCGGGATTGACGGAGATGATACGGTTTTTTTCGTCGGTGATGATAATGGCTTCCGGGCTGCTCTGGAACACCGTGGCGGACAGCCGCAGCGACTCTTCGTCCAGTTTGCGCTCCAAAGTGATGCTGGTCAGTTTGCCCATTTGTTCGATGAGTTTGATTTGCTCGGCGTTGGGTGCGCCCGTGCTGCGGCGGTAAATCGAGAAGGTGCCCAGTATTTTTCCGGCAGAGGACAGCAGGGGCTCGCTCCAGCAGGCGGCGATGTCGGTGCGCAGCGCCAGACTTTTGAACTCGGGTAAAAACGGGTGCGTTTGGATGTCGGCCACAATCGTGCGCTGGCCGCTGGCGGCGGCAATGCTGCACGAGCCGGTTCCGGAGTCGATTTCCAGCCGTTGCAGCGCCGCCTGATAAGCGGGCGGTAAATTGGGGGCGGCGCACAGCAGCAGGTGCTTGCCCTCCTTGTCGATCTGCATGATCGAGCACAGGGTTTCCGGCTGTTCGCTTTCGATCAGGCGGAT
>JBBIJL010000015.1:0-22582 GCA_037446005.1 Gallionellaceae bacterium
CGTCTTCGATCATGTTGAAGTCGCCGATGGCTTTGCCGACCGCACTTTCCAAGCGGCCTTTGAGGCGGTTGAAGTTGGCGGAGTGATGCTCGAAATGGATGGGTTGAATGTTGTCGTTCATGGTTAATCTCGTCAATTCAAACCCCACCCTTTGCAGGGCGGGAGCGGCTCGGTTCCTCCCCTGACAAGGGGAGGTTAGGAGGGTTTAAAGGTTGATGCTGCGACCGCCATCGACAGAAATAACCTGTCCCGTGATGTAAGGCGCATCGGCGATTAAAAATTGCACGGCTTTGGCGATGTCGTCCGGCTCACCTTCGCGTTTGAGCAGCGTGTGCGCCACGATCTTGCGGCGGCGTTCCTCGTCTTGCCACTCCGCATCTTCGGGCCAACTGATGACGCCCGGCGCCACCGCATTCACGCGCACCTGCGGCGCCAGTTCCTGCGCCAGGCCTTTGGTCAGCGCGACCAGCCCGGCCTTGGCGGCGCTGTACAGCAAGTGCCCGTGCATCGGGCGCTCGGCGTGGATGTCGGCGATGTTCACGATGGCGCCGTGGCGGCGGCGCAATTCGTCCGCAGCGGCCTGCGCCAGAAATAGCGGCGCTTTCAAATTGGTGCCGAGCAGATCGTTCCATTGCTGCTCGTTCACTTGTGGCAGCGGCGTGGCGTAAAAACTGGATGCGTTGTTGATGAGCGCATCGAGATGGCCGAAGTGTTTTACCGCTTCTTCCACCATCGCCTTCAGCGCGGCGATGTCGAGCAGATCGGCCTGCACGCAGTGCGCGGAATTCTCGCGCAAAGTTTCCAGTTCGGCGCGCAGCGCCAGCGCCTCGTACAACGAGCTGCGGTAATGGATGACGACGTTAGCGCCCGCCGCGTGCAAACGGCGGCAGATCGCCGCGCCCACGCGTTTTGCCCCTCCGGTTACCAGTATGACTTTGCCTTGCATCGCCCTCTCCACTACACTTCCGCACCTCGCGGATTATACCTGACCATGACCACATCACTGCCCCCAGCCTCAGCGGACGCTCTTGCCCACAGCCAGCAACTGGCCGAACTGATACGCAACGACATCGCCGCCCAAGGCGGCTGGATCCCGTTCTCGCGCTTCATGGAACTGTCGCTGTACGCGCCCGGCTTGGGCTATTACACCGCCGGTGCGCGCAAACTCGGCGCGGCGGGCGACTTCATCACCGCGCCGGAATTGTCGTCGCTGTTCGGGCGCACGCTGGCGCGGCAACTGGTCGAGGTGATGCAGTTGAGTACGCCGCACATCCTCGAACTCGGCGCGGGCAGCGGCAAACTGGCAGTGGATATTCTTGTTGAGCTGGAACGGCGCAACGCGCTGCCGGACAGTTACTCGATACTTGAAGTGAGCGCCGATCTGCGCCAACGCCAGCAAGCGCTGCTTAAAGAAAAACTGCCGCATCTCGCCGCGCGCGTGCAGTGGCTGGATGCCTTGCCGGACGCCATTTCCGGTGCGGTGATTGGCAACGAAGTACTGGATGCGTTGCCGGTGCATCTGCTGCATTGGATGGCGGGCAACGTGTTTGAACGCGGCGTGGTGAACGCCGAAAACGGTTTCGTCTGGCAAGACCGCACAGCGGAAAACGCTGCACTACTCGCCATCGCGCAAACCCTCAACGCCCACTTCCCCCTATCCAACTTTCCCCCGGAGGGAGAAAGGGCAAACGAATCGCTACGCGAGTTTTTCGTTAATGACTACCTCACCGAAGTATCTCCCGCCGCGCGTGGCCTCATCGCCAGCCTGTGCGAACGTATGAGCCGTGGTGCGTTGCTGTTTATCGACTACGGTTTCGGCGCGCGCGAGTATTACCACCCGCAACGCAATCGCGGCACGCTGATGTGCCACTACCGCCACCATGCGCACGACGACCCCTTCTACCTGCCCGGCTTGCAGGACATCACTGCCCACGTCGATTTCACCGCCATCGCCGAGGCCGCCATTGACCACGGCGCGCACTTCCTGGGCTACACCTCGCAAGCGCATTTCCTGTTCAACAACGGCGTGATGGATTTCCTTAAAGAAGTGTCGCCGGACGATCTCAAAGCCTACCTGCCGCTGTCCGCGCAACTGCAAAAACTCACCAGCCCGGCGGAAATGGGCGAACTGTTCAAAGTGATCGCGCTGGGCAAAGGCATGGAGCAACCGCTGGCGGGATTTTTGCGCGGCGATTTGTCGAGGATGTTGTGAGCGAACGCGCCGACATCCTCGTCGGCTGTTTTCCTCCCGTGGCCAATGCCGATGCCACCATCCTGATTCTCGGCAGCATGCCCGGCAAAGCATCGCTGCGGCAAAACCAGTATTACGCCCACCCGCAAAACGCCTTCTGGAAAATCATGGGAGAACTGATCGGCGCGCATCCCGGCCTACCCTATGCGCAAAGGCTGGTATTGCTGAAGTCATCCGGTATCGCGCTATGGGACGTGCTGGCCACCTGCGAGCGCCAGGGCAGTCTCGATGCGGACATCAGGACAGAAGCCGCCAACGATTTCACCGCCTTCTTCGCGCGGCATCCGCACATCACCAAGGTGTATTTCAACGGCAGCAAAGCCGAGCAGAGTTTCAGGAAGTTCGTGTTAGGAAAACAGAGCTTGCCGCCGTTGGGATTCGTACGCCTGCCTTCGACCAGTCCCGCACATGCGGGGATGCGTTATGCGGAGAAGCTGCAAGCGTGGCGAACGGTTCTCGGTTGCTGATTCGGCAACTGCCACTTTAGAGAATAGGTTTCAGAGGGGCGGCATCCGGCTGTGTGGCGCGGATATAAAAAATTCATTGAATGCATGACTGCTATCGACCCGAAGCGAACATTTAACGTCTGAATTCACCATCCGCGCAGGTTCTGTGGAATGATTGGTTAACGCCCTTGGAAGTCTTGGCGAAGGCGTAAGAACTCTTCATCGGATACCTCTTGATCTGGATAGTCGTCAGCGTCCTGAACCTCCCAAGGAAAAACACGCGTGACGATATGTTTGTATCCAAGGTAAACGCAATTCGGTAGGTAAACAAGTTGAACAAATGGGGAGGTTTCATATTCTTTTCTGATAAAACACTCACCGGGCGATGGCAAGAGCCACGGTAATAAGCCAAAGCCAGAAAACTGGTGGCTAACGATTTCTTCGAGGTTCTTAATTGCATCCAACGCAAGTTGGCGGTCATTAAATTCGGTTATCAAATTGAAGTGAAGTGCGTTGTTTCGCCTTTCATTTAATATCCGAAAACTTGCCGTAGCCTCCGGTGTTAACACCTCCCACTCGGTCAAGGTGTCGATTACAAGCGGCCAATAATCGAATGAGCTTTTTCGGTAGATCTTTTTGTATAGGGGGTGGCTCTTGTAACTATCTCTTAATCCAATTATGAGGTGGTTAAGAATACGCTCACCGAGAGCGCAGGCGCTGGTAAGCGCCGGATAGTACTGACCGAAAATAAAGGCTTGTCGGGACTGCGTAAGAAAGCGATTGTGATAGGCGATAACAGAGAAAGGTTTTGCTCCAAGTGCCTTGAAATTTTCAAGCTTCGTGTCAAATTCAAGCTCACCATATTCAGCCTTAAGCCGAGCAATTGTTCGTTCTTGGTTTTGACGGTGTAGCTCCTTGACGTGAGCTTCCCAGTGATCCTGAATGGTATCAAGTGAGAGTGCTCTACTGTCGAAATCAATGACGAAGACGCGATACCGTTTCATGGGCGCTAACAGTACTTAAAGGGACACATCGGTCTGGGTTATTAACAATAATGCAGCGTGCATACTTTTGTTACCCAACTGATTCATTGAAGCTCCTCAGAATTTTCCTGTCCGCATATCCATATGTAGTACTGGCAAGCGCGAACGACAGCTAATGGCACGAAGCAGTCCTTTCGTTATTCTGCACTTGCTCTGCGAAAATTGATGGTGTGGAGATGCCCTCAGGCACCATCCCACAGGCTGCGTATCGGTACGGCAAACAACTTGTCGCCAAACGGGGCTGTGACTTCTCCATCGTACAAAACAACGCCTCCGGCAAAACGATTTCCCGCATTTTCCTGCAATTTTCGCAATCCGCGAAAATCGTTTGCCGTGACCGTGGCGGCGGCCTTCACTTCAACACCGGCCACGCGCTGGCCGATGCCTTCCAATACGATGTCCACCTCTACGCCGTCTTTGTCCCGGAAATGATAGAAGATGATCGGCTCGTCCCGCCAGCACGCTTGGCGGCGCAGTTCCTGAAAAATAAAAGTTTCCAGTAGCTGCCCCAGCAGGGGGCGATCCGCCCACAATGCTGCGGCATCGACACCGAGCAAAGCGCAGGCAAGCCCCGTGTCGCCCAAGTGCAGCTTGGGGGTTTTGATAAGTCTGCTCAGGCGGTTGTTGTGCCAGGGCGGCAACTCTTCCAGCAAAAATACGCGCGCCAGCAACGTCACATAGTCGCGAATTGTCGGGCGGCTCAATTGAAAAGGCGATGCCAGATCGGCCACATTAAGCAATCTCGCTGTCTGTCCCGCCGCCAATGCCAGCAAGCGCGGCAGCACATCCAGCGAACTGATGCGCGCCATATCTTTTACGTCGCGCTGCACCAGTGTTTCAATGTAATCGCGATACCAAGTGACCCGTCTGCGTGACGATGGGCGGGCAAGCGCGGCGGGATAACCTCCGGCGGCAATCCGGTCGGCCAGCTCTTTGCCCAGCCTCGTCTGTTGCTTCGTTTTAAAACCGTCCCCAAACAACGCATCCAGAAAATCCGGCTGCTTTGCTGCCAGCTCGGATTGCGCGAGCGGATGCAGTCGCAAAATTTCCATGCGCCCCGCCAGCGAATCCGCCAGCCGTGGCAGCAACAGCACGTTTGCCGAGCCGGTCAAAATGAACCGCCCCGGTCGCCGGTCACGGTCTACGGCAACTTTCAGTGCGGTGAATAATTCGGGAACTCGCTGCACCTCATCCAGCACCACCTTGTCCGGCAAATCGGCCACAAACCCTACCGGATCGGCCAGAACCGATGCGCGCAACACATCGTCGTCGAAACTGATATAGGTATAGCCCGCCGCATCACCCACGGCGCGGGCAAGTGTAGTTTTGCCGCATTGGCGCGGGCCGTGAATCAGCACCACGGGCGTATCTTGTAGCGCTTCGATCAGGTGAGGACGTGAAAAGCGGGGGTGAAAGGCTGGGGAATTCATGCGGCTAAGTGTAACTTAATGTGTCGGCCAAATGAAATGTTTTTGTACGTCCAAATGAAATATTTGTCGCTATTCTGGCTGCATTAAGTGTCTGCGCTATGAACGCCAAAATGGCGTGTAGCCTCAGTCCTTGATGATTTGCTCCACTGCCACGATGCGCGCTTCGCGCACCTTATCGGCAATAAGGTTCTTGTCGGCACAGGCACGCGCGATGTCTCCGGCACTCACGGCTTGTGCCGCCCGCGCACAGCGCAGCATGTATTCCGATTGGGGGTAGGCGTCGTGCTCGTGTCCGGTGCGGCCATGTGCATCGGACTCGCAGGCCAGTAGGATCTGCGCGAAGCGCTCCGGCTTGCGCCACAGGTCGCAGGCATCGAACACTTTGACGATGGTGTCGGGGCGCAGGTCGCGCACCTTATGCACGTGGCTGTGATATTGCGCCACGAGCAGGCCGAGGTCGCGGCAGTCGCTGGGCACACGCAGGCGCTCGCTCATTTTTTTGAGCAGATCGACGCTGCGCTGTTCGTGGCCGATGTGACGCGGCAGGGTGTCTTCCGGCGTGGTGGCTTTGCCGAGGTCGTGCGTGAGCGCGGCAAAGCGCACTTCCAGATTGCGCTCGTGTTTCGCCGTATCGTCGATCACCATCATCACGTGGATGAAGCAGTCGATCTCGGGATGGTAGTGCGCGGGTTGCGGGATGCCGTACAGCGCTTCCACTTCGGGCAAGATCTTTTTCAGCGCGCCGCATTCGCGCAAGGTGGTGAAGAAACGCGAGGGCTGTTTTTCCATGAGGCCGCGCGCCAGCTCTTGCCACATGCGCTCGGCCACCAACGCATCGACTTCGCCGTTGTCCACCATCTTGCGCATTAGCGCCAAGGTCTCGGGCGCAAAAGTAAAACCGAAGCGCGCGGCAAAACGCGCGCCGCGCAGGATGCGCACCGGGTCTTCGGCGAAGGCGTCGCTCACATGGCGCAGGATGCCCGCCTTGAGATCGGCTTGTCCGCCATAGGGGTCGATGAGGTTGCCATCGGCATCCTGCGCGATGGCGTTGATGGTGAAATCGCGGCGGAGCAGGTCTTGTTCCAATGTCACGTCGGGCGAGGTGTACACGGTGAAGCCTTTGTAGCCCTGCGCCACTTTGCGCTCGGTGCGCGCGAGCGCGTATTCCTCGTGCGTCTTGGGATGCAGAAAGACGGGGAAGTCGCTGCCCACGGGTTTGAAGCCTTGCGCTTCCATTTGCTCGGGCGTGCTGCCCACGACGACCCAGTCGCGATCCTGCACCGGCAGGCCGAGCAAGCGGTCGCGTACGGCGCCGCCGACGCAGTAGGTTTGGGGGATGGTGGTGCTCAACGCAATTCCCTCATTCCAACCCTGATGGAGCTACCAGCCATTCGACTAAGCCCGCAAGCGGGCAAGTCGCTGGTTGTCTCCCGGAGGGAGAAGGGGCAATCGTGAAAAGCAATTTTTGACTCAGCGCTCATCGGGAATCGGCTTTATGTTTTCGGCGTTCTTGGCGTCAATCACGCCCAAGCGCTGCTTGAGGGAGCTGCCCGGCTGGCCGAACAATTTGGCGTAATACACGGTGTTGCTCATGACTTTTTTGACGTAGTCGCGCGTTTCGTCGAAGGGAATGGTCTCGGCATAAATGGCGCCTTCCAGCGGCTGCTCGCCGCGCCATTGGCGCGCGCGGCCCGGCCCGGCGTTGTAGGCGGCCGAGGCCATCACCGCATTGTTGTCGAACGAGGACAGCACGTTTTTCATGTAGTAGGTGCCCAGCTTCAGGTTCACTTCGGTCTCGTGGATGAGCGCTTTGCGGTAGTCGCGCATGCCCATTTTGCGCGCAACCCATTTGGCGGTGGCGGGCATGATCTGCATCAGGCCGGCCGCGCCCACATTCGATTTGGCCTGGGTGGCGAAGCGGCTTTCCTGACGCATCAGGCCGTAGACCCAAGCTTCTTCCAGACCGTGCTCGCGCAAGCGCCCTTGCAGGCTCTCGCGGTAGGGGGCGGGGTAACGCAGGTTGAAATCGTGCAGCGCGGAAGTGCGGTCGGCGGCGTTGATGGAGCGGTCGTACATCGCGTTGCGGCGCGCCAGTTCGGCCGCCGCCAGCAATTTGCGGTCGTCGAATTTGCGTATCGCCCACGCCCATTCCTTGGCGGCCTCGGGGCGCAGATCCATGCGGTACAAGGCAAAGGTGCGCTGTATGCCGGGCAGCGTTTGCATCCAGTTCAGCTCTTCCTTGCCCGGCTGATAGCTCGCGCTAACGATACCCGATGCGGGCGCAGCTCCCAATTCTTCCGCAGCCAGCTGGCCGTAGAAATTGTATTCGCGGCTCAGCCCGGTGAAGATGGCCTGGGCATCGGCAACTCTCCCCAGCTCTATGAGCGCGCGCGCTTTCCAGTAGCGCCACGCGCCTTCCTGCTGTTGCTGCGGTGTCATCGCGGTGACCCCGGCCCACACTTCGTGCCAGTCTTGCGCGCGCAAAGCGGCGCGGGCACGCCAGGCCAATTGCGCTTCCGTCAACGGCGTATCGCCTGCGGCCCGGTACCATTCCAGTGCGCGCGCATCCAGCGAGCGGGCGGCTTCATAAGCCAGCCAGCCGAAGAAGTAGTGCTGTTCCGCTTCGGGAAAGTTTGCCGCCAGTTTTTCCCACTGCGCATAAGCCAGTTGCGGGTGCTGCTTGGCCAGTCGATGCAGTGCAAACAGCGCGATCAGGCGCTGCGCTGCGCTGTCCTTGTCGAATTTTGTTTTGCTCAGATAGTGTTCGGGATCGGCTGCGGCTTTGTCCAGTGCAGCGGAGGGGAAGGTTAATTTCTGCGGCAATTTCCCGGCGAGTTGTTTGGCCAGCGAAACGTTGCCGGACTCCAGTGCCAGACGCACACGCGTCCAGATATCCTGTTCGTTGATGACGCCCTTGGCGAGCGCCGCCTCGAACAAGGTGGCGCAACTTTCCGGCTGGCCGGTGCCGTTGAACCAGCGGTTGCGCGCCTCGCGCAGCGCGCCTTCCTCGTCGGACAATTGCCGCCATTGCAGGGCATAGCATCCCAACTCGGCATCAATGTTGAGCGCGCGCGGATACTCCGCCGCGAATTCGTCCCAGCGCTGGTGCATGCCCAGATATTTCAGCCACTCGCTGCGGAACTGGTCGATGACCGGGGTATCTTCGGGGCGCGACAGAAACTGTTTAATCGCCGGGCTGTCTTTTTCGTCCCAATGCAGGCGCAGTTGGTAATAGGTGAGGTAGGGCTCCAGCGGGGAGTTTTTCAGGCGCGCAACCATCCGCTCCAGCTTGGCGGCATCGCCTTTGCGAAAAGCATCGCGCGCGGCGAGGAAATCTTCATCCTGATTTGCCATCGACGCTGCGGGGATAAGCAGTAATAAAAACAATACGAACTTCATTGGGAATGCTTCCAGACGAACTGCCGGAAGAATAACACAAGGCTGTATTGCGACCAGCCGGGACAGTCGCAATACAGCCCTTAGTAAGACCCTAAACGTGCGGGGGCTTACAGCTTTTCCGCAAGCATTTTTTCCAGCTTGATCTGGTCGGCGGTGAAACCGCGGATGCCTTCGGCAAGCTTCTCCGTTGCCATCGCGTCCTGATTCATCTCCCAGCGGAATTCCGCTTCGGTCATCGAGGCGGGGCGCGGCTTGACGGTATCGCTGTAGCTCAACCGGCGTTGCAGCACGCCTTGGGTGTTTTGCAGCTCTTCCAGAAACGACGGGCTGATCGTGAGCCGGTCGCAACCGGCCAGCGCCAGTATCTCGCCGCTATTGCGGAACGATGCGCCCATGACCGTGGTCTGGTAACCGTATTCTTTGTAGTACTGGTAGATGCGCCGCACGGACAGTACGCCCTGATCTTCCTCGGCGGGAATCTCGGTGCGGCCTTCCTTGGCTTTTTGCCAATCGAAGATGCGCCCGACGAAGGGGGAGATGAGCGTAACGCCCGCTTCGGCGCAGGCGCGCGCCTGTGAAAAACCGAACATCAGCGTAAGGTTGCAATGCACGCCTTCGTGTTCGAGTATCTCGCCGGCGCGGATGCCTTCCCATGTCGAGGCGATTTTGATGAGCACGCGCTCGTTGGCGATGCCGGCTTCGTTGTACAGCCGGATCAGCTTGCGCGCCTTGGCCAGTGTGGCCTGCGTGTCGAACGACAGGCGCGCGTCCACTTCGGTGGAGATGCGTCCGGGCACGATCTTCAGCACTTCCAGGCCGACATCGACCGCAAGTTTGTCCATCGCATCGTGCACTTGCCGGAGGCGATCGCCGCTCTGCGCTTTCGCCCATGCGACGGCATCGGCAATAAGCGGCGCATATTCGGGTAGCGTCGCGGCCTTGAGCAATAACGAGGGATTGGTGGTTGCATCCTCGGGACAGTGGCGGCGTATCGCCTCAATGTCTCCCGTGTCGGCAACGATGGCAGTCATGGATTTCAATTGTTCCAGCAGATTAGTCATAGCGTTTTCTCCAAGTCGTTTTCATCCAACAAATAACCCGTTGTTGCATAGGCCAGAACGTACGCTCCGAATTTTAACCGCAAGGCCAAGCGCAAACGTCGCTGGCGATCCGGTCTGACGCGGCATCGCGCCCATCTGCAATGCTATAAACGCTCCTTCAAAGGCTTTTCCTTGCAGGCAGGTTGTTCACTATAATGCCCCCTCGTTGCAGATTTA
This sequence comes from Gallionellaceae bacterium, assembly GCA_037446005.1. Taxonomy (GTDB): domain Bacteria; phylum Pseudomonadota; class Gammaproteobacteria; order Burkholderiales; family Gallionellaceae; genus PALSA-1006. The sequence goes on from JBBIJL010000015.1 coordinate 9,847, forward strand.
TTCCGTATTCGTTGAGCAGACATTACCCGCGCTTACGCGCTGAAAAATTTCAGTGGAGTGTTGTAAATATGAGTCTCATCCAGGTCAGCAGCAACGAGATCGTCGTCGGCAAACCGATACTGTGGACTTTGTACGATCAGGAGCAAACGCAATTGCTGGGTCTTGGTGAGATGGTGCGCGATATTACCCATCGGGATGCGTTGTTGGCCGCCGGTGCTTGCCGCGAGTTGTCGTGGGAAAGCAGCGGCGACGAAGCGAAGAGTGACGAGGGCGGCTTTGCCGCCGAAGAGACCCCGCCGGAACTGCCTGCGGGCGCCAAGCCCGACCCGCGCTTCACCTTCGATGACATGAAGCTGAAAGCGGAAGACAGGCTGCAACTCGAACCGCCGCCCCAGCTTGCGCGCGAGCGTTTTTCGGTCAGGGTGATCGGATTCCTGAGAGACGCCAGCCTGCTGGTCACGGTTCCCATCACCGCCAACGGACTGCGTCTGCAACTGGTGGAAAACGAGAAGGTCGTCATGCGCTCTTTCTCGGGCCAGAATGCTTTCGGCTTTGCCTGCACCATACAAAGGATCATCAAGATTCCCTACGAGTATATGCACCTGTCGTTCCCGACCCATATACAGGGGATTATGATCCGCAAGGCGCCACGCATTAAAACCCGCATCATCGCCACGATTCAAAACGGCGTAGCCGGCGCCGCCGGACCGATTTCAGCGCTCATCTCGGACATCAGCGCCAACGGCGTATCGCTTGAGGCCAAGCAAGCGCTGGGCGACAAAGGCGTAATCCTGAATGTCGCTTTCAAAGTGCAGTTGCATAACGTGGATGCGTTTTTGTCGGTCAAGGGCGTGATACGCGCGGTGCTCAGTGCCGATCCTGCCGATGCCGCCAAGAGCGGTATGATCCGCCACGGTATCGAGTTCCAGGATCTGCAACCCAACGATTGCGTCGTCCTGCAAAGCATGATCTATCAGCAAATGATCGAGAACCCGCACAAGGTGATTTAACCTGATGTGGGGTTGCACGGTGGGCGCGGCTTAAGTGAATGTCCGCTCCCGCAGAGCGCATTAAGTTCCAATAGGTTTAAAGCTGCCCTTGTAGTATTTGCACAATCTCCGCAAACAGCGGGCGGGCGGCGGGATCGGCATGCGCGCAGCGCGCTTGCAGTTTTGCGAGTGTCGGCAAGGCGGTACCGGGGGCACTGCAACGCTCCAGCAATTCTTCCAGCAGACAGGCAAAGGCGCGCACCTCGATGCGTTGCAGTGCGCGGGCGTGCTGCGTTGCTTCCGGCGCAAAGAACGAAGCCGCGCCGAAGTCGCCCAGCAATGCCTCACCTGTGCCGTGATGCAAAACATTATGCGCATACAGATCGCCGTGCATGATGCCGCGCGCGTGCAGATGCTGTGCCGCCGAGGCGATGCCCAGCGCGATACGCAACACGTTGGCCGGCGTGAACGAAACTTCCGCGCCGTAGATGTCGCGCGTGCACGAATCCAGACTGGGCGGCCCGGCAAGGTTGGTGAATTCCGGGTCTATCAGCGCCATCACCAGTCCGTCCGCGCCTGCGGGGTGGGCGTCGATCTTGCCGTGTACCCCGATCAGGTTGGGATGGCTGCCCGCACTGATGCAGCTTGCCATCTCGCTATGCGGCAGGCCGTCGCTGGTGAGCGCGCCTTTGAACAGTTTTACTGCCACGAGTTCTTCCGCGCCGCTGTGCCATGTTGCCTGATGGATCACGCCCGACGCGCCCTCGCCCAGTTTGTGCTGAAGCTGTAGCGTATCCCACGCGATGCCGGCGATGGGATTGCGCTCCAGAGCGGCGGCTTCGTGGTTCGCGCTGCACGGGTTTCCGGCATAGGCCAGCCACGACAGGCGCGGCAACCCGAACAACCATTCCGGCAACTCCTCGAAGCGGTTCGCGGCAATGCGCAGCAGTTCCAACTGTTTGCATGCCGCCATCTCTTCCGGCAACGCCTGCAAACGATTGCCCGCCAGCATGAGTTTTTGCATCTGCGTGCAACGCCCCAATTCGGCGGGCAACGCGCCGATCTGGTTGTCGGTGAGGATGAGCCAGCGCAAAGACGGCGGCAATGCGGCGGCAGGCACCGTGCGGATGCGGTTGGCCTTGAAGCCCGCCATGCCGAGCTGTGTGCACTCGCCCAGCACTTCCGGCAAATGCGTGAACGGATTGTCGGAACAGAACAGGATGCGCAGCTTGTGCAGTCTGGGCAGGTCGTCGGGCAAGGCGGTGAGCGCATTGCCCGAAAGATCGAGTATTTCCAGCGTGTCGGCGAGATCGAATATTTCGCGCGGGAACTCTTGCAGGCCGCACGACAGATTCAAGCGTCGGTAGCCGGACAATTGTCCGGCGCGAAGTTGGTCCAGAGTGTGCATGTATTCGGGGGCGAGATCAGGGAAAAGAGGTTATAGCTGAATTGTGCAGCCGTCGCGTGACGGCGGCTTACTTTTTATTGTATTGCTCTATCGCTTCTTTCAGCGCGCGTACTTGCGGGCTCATTTTCTTTTCGGCGGCAACGGGCTCGGCGGATTTTTTAGGCGCAGGCGCAACTTCGGCGGCATGCGGCGCGGCGGCGACCGGGGCAGAAGCAGGGGCGCTCACGGGTTGACGCAGCTGCTCTTCCAGTGTGGGGGAGATTTTCAATTTCACTTGCAGCGGGGTGAGGTTGCGAATGATCTTGTCAATCTGTTCGCCTTGTTGCGCGATCTCTTCGTTCTGCTGGCTCTTGTCTTTCAGCATGGCGAGTTTGAGTTTATCCACCTCGCTTTTTGCGGCAGAGAGGCTGGTATTCAGGTCATTCAGCTTGGCGGCGGTTTTGTCGAGTTGCTCATGACTGGCGCGGCTTGAGCTGACGGCGATGATCGCAATCACCAGCGCCACTACCGCGACGACAGGCGCGAAGCCCAGCAGCGCGTAGCGGGCGACGAGTTTCAACTTCACCCGTAGCAGTTCCGATTTCGACGGCGCGCTGCTTGCTTCTTCCGCGTTATCGGCGGGCTTGCCGCTTTCGTGCGTTGCGCTTTTCCCCGCGTGTTCTTGATGACTGGTCATAATCGCTCCCCCGCTTCCACCCGATCACAATTCAAACGCAAGCAACTGTTCAGCACTGATAAGCGTACATTTTTTGCAGAAAGGTCTCCGCATCGACCGTCGCCAAGCTTGCGGGCAATGCCGCATGTTTGTCCATCAGCGTGACGAGATGCTGTTGCGTGGCCAGTTCCAACTGCGGATTCCAGCCCGCGCACATCACTTCATCGTCATAGCCCGCTTCTTCCTCGACGGCATAACTGCTCATATTCATCACGATAGCCATGGTACACCTCCTTGTCGCACAGCGTTTACTGCCTCTGTGATTAAGCTATCGGCTGAAACGCAAAAAAGTTTAGAGGCACCCCGGCGGGCTTTGGCGAAACTGCGGTACGGCCGCTCAGAGCGGTGCGAAGCGGGCGAGTTGCTCCAGCAGTATTTCTTCCTGATAAGGTTTGCCCAGATATTCGTTCACGCCGATCTCCATCGCGTAATTGCGATGCTTGTCCGCTGTTCTGGAGGTAATCATGATGATGGGCAGGTCTTTGGTTTTGCTGTCCTGACGCAGCCGCTTGGCCAATTCGAAACCGTCCATGCGCGGCATTTCGATATCCAGCAGCATGACCTCGGGCGACAAATCGACCAGTTGCTCCAGTGCGTCCACGCCGTCTTTGGCGGTGACCACCTGATAGCCCGCGCGGATCAACAGCCGGCTGGTGATCTTGCGCACGGTGAGGGAGTCGTCCACCACCATTACCAGCGGTATCCGGTGTACGGGTTCCGCCGCCGGGGTGGCTTGCACCGTTTTGCGCGCAAATGAAATCTGCTGGGCAAACATGATCGGGTTGATGATTAGTACGACCGCGCCGCTGCCTGTGACGGTCGCCCCCGCGATCCCCGGCAGGCGCGCCAATTGCGGGCCGATATTTTTCACCACGACTTCCTGATTGCCGATCATTTCGTCCACATGCAGGGCGATGCGGTTCTCGCCGCTGTGCAGCAGCAGGATCGCGTTGTACGGGCGGCTGACGATTTCCGTTTCTTCGTCGCCCAGCAGGCGTTGCAGGTAATGCAGGGGATAGCTCTTGCCCTGCCATTCGACCTGGCGCGCGCCGTACATCGCTTCCAATGCCTGCGGCTTTACTTGTTGCACCTGTTCGATCATCGTCGCGGGGAGGGCGTATACGTCCTTGCCCGCGCGCACCATCAGGGTTCGCGTCACGGCCAGCGTCAGCGGCAAATGAATGGTGAAACACAGTCCCTTGCCCGCCGCCGTCACGACATCGAGACGGCCACCCAGCGCGCTGACTTCGCTGCGCACCACATCCAGCCCGACGCCGCGCCCGGAAATCTCCGTTACTTCCTTGGCGGTGGACAGGCCGGGTTTGAAGATCATCTGGATCGCCTGCTCGTCGCTGATGGCTTCGCCCTTTTGCAGCACGCCGTATTCCAGCGCTTTTTGCTGCAAGCGCACCATGTCCAGACCGGCGCCGTCGTCGCTGAACTCGAATACGACCTCGTTGCTTTCCTGGCGCAGCGACAGGCGAATCTCGCCGATGGCGGTCTTGCCCTGACGCTCGCGCTGTTCCGGCATTTCGAGGCCGTGCGCGATGGCATTGCGCAGCAGATGCTCGAACGGCGCGGTCATTTTTTCCAGCACGCTGCGATCCAGTTCCACCGTGGTGCCGATCAATTCCAGATTGGCGCGTTTGTTCAATTCCTTGCAGGTCTGGCGCACGATGCGGTACAGGCGCTCGCTGATGCTGGAGAACGGCACCATGCGCACGTTCATCAGCCCTTGCTGCAATCCGCGGTTGAGGCGCGCCTGCGCCGACATCGCCGCCGCCGTCTCGTCGATATTTTTCAGCAGCGACTGCTGCACGGTCTGCACGTCATGCACGCTTTCCGACATGAAGCGCGTCAGTTCCTGCAGGCGGGTGAAGCGGTCGAATTCCAGCGGGTCGAATTGTTCGGCGCTATCCTGGAGCAGCGAGACGCGTGCCTGCATCTGGCTATCCGCCTGAATTTCGACCTCGCGCAATTGTTTGCGCAAACGCGCCACGCTGCCGGTCAGTTCCAGCAAACCTTCCTTGAAGGCGCGCAACTCGGCTTCCATACGGGAACGCGCCACGCTGATTTCGCTGGCCTCGTTCACTAGGCGATCCACCACGTCGGAACGCACGCGCAACATGCTGAGCAGCGCGCGTTCGGCGCCGATGTCCAGCGCGCGGCGTTCGGCTCTGCGCTCGACATTTGCCGGTTCGGTCGCGCGCCGCTCGATTTCTGCGGCATCTCCTTCAGCCGTTTTGGCTTTGCCGCCGCGCAGCTCTTCGAGCAGGGTGGTGATGCGGTCGAAATCCGCGTCCAGCGCATCCCAATAGCCGGCCTGGTCGTGCGCCGGCGCGGCGGATTGCACGCGGTCTTCCGTTTCGTGCGCGATCTCGCCGATGCGCATCGCGCCCGCCATGCGCGCGCTGCCCTTGATGGTGTGCAGCAGGCGTTGCAGCATCTGCGGATGCTGTTGGTCGTCGGGTTGGTCGCGCCATGCGCGCAGTTCGCTGCCGATCTTCGGGATCAGGTCGTCGGCCTCTTCCAAAAATACCGGGAGCAATTGCTCGTCCACATCGTCGCGCACCTGCGGCTTCTTGGGCCTGCTCTGCTCCGTGGCTTGCTTGGCTTCGGCCGGCGCCGGTGCGGGTGTGGGAACAGGCGGCGCGGGCGCTTCGGTTTCCTGCGACAGCGCGACTTCCTCGTTCAGCTTGTCTTTGTCGAGCAGCAAGCGGTTGGTCAGGTCGGCGTGCGCTTGCGGCATTTGCTTGTCGCACACGCTCTGCGCCATTTCGCCCAGTGCGGAAATGGTCTGCTCCAGCATGTGCAATTGCACCTCGCCCAGCACAAAGGGCTGCTCGATGCGCGTTTGCAACCAGCCTTCCAGCGCGTAAGCCAGTTCCGCTACCGTCTTGAATCCCATGGTGCGGTTGACCCCGGCCAGCGTGTGCGCGGCGCGCATGAAGTCGTATTGCACGCGGCAGGGCTGGAGCGTGCGCATCTCGGCAAACTGCTTGTGCAATACGAGCGCGTTTTGTTTGGCTTCTTCGCTGGCGATCTTGAACAGTGTCGGCGACAGCGTGATTTCCCCGATGACCACCTGCTCGGGCTCGGCGGGCGGTTCGGCAAGTGCCGGTGCGGGAACCTCCGCTGCCTGAATGCGGGGGGCGACATGCGGATCGAGCCCCTGTTCGACTTGCTGTGCCATCGCGACCAGATCGGCGGCTTCGATGCGTACCCCGCCCTGATGGCTGAGCGCTTCCACCCAGCCGGAAAAAGCCTGTTCGGCCTGCATGATGAATTGCAGCAGATTGGGGCTTGCCGTTTGCTTGTCCAGCAGCCATTTGTTCAGGCCGCGCTCGATTGCCCAGGCTACTTCGCCGAGATCGGTCAGGCCGACCATGCGCCCGCTGCCCTTTAAGGTATGGAAGCCGCGCCGGATGGTGATAATCGGTTCCTGGCTGTCGGGATGCAGCAGGCAAATCTCCAGATTGTCGCGCATGATGGACAGCACTTCCTGCGCTTCTTCCAGAAACACTTCGAGCAGTTCCTGATCTTCGCCCAGTGGGCGCTGCAACTCCGCGCTCTCGCCGGGTTGCGCGGCCGGTGCGGCCGCGACCGGCGCGGTGGGCTGGCGCAGTTTGGACAACTCTTCCAGCGCCGCAAGCAAGGCTTTGCCGTCGTCTTTTTGCCCGTGCGCCAAATGCTGTAGGCAGCTTTCCAGCGCGCTCACCGCGCTTGCCAGCGCCAGACTTTCTGCCGGTTTAAATAACGTTCCGGCCTGTTCGCAGGTGTTTACATTGTCCAGAATGGCAAGCAGCAATTGCTCGGCGCGCTCCAGAGAAAGGATGCGCAATCCCCCGTGTATCTGACCCAGCAGGCGCGGCAAACCTTTCAACTCATCGAGTTTGGAGGCGTCGCCAAAGAAAGTATTGAGGCTTTGTTCGACGTGTTGCAGGTTCACCAGCATTTCGTTGGCCAGCGACACCGTCACTTCATCCTGACCCATTTGGCAGTGCAGGTCGACCAGCTCTTCCAGCCGTTGCGCATTTTCCGGCTGCTGGTTGAGCACCGCTTGCATACGCTCGGACAGGATGCGCACTTGTTCCTGAAAGCCGCTGCCCAAATGGCTGTAATGCGCAATCCCGCTGTTCAGCAACAACAGTGCCATGGCCATATCCATGGCGGCCAGTCGCGCGATTTCAATGTCGCTGACATACAGCGACGAGGCCTGAATCTGTTTGGTCAGCAGTTGCAGGGGGCCGCGTTCGAGCTTTTCGCTCTGTTGCGCCAGATGTTCGACATTGCCGACAAATCTTTTGCACGCCATTTCGTCGCCCTGGGTGCAAAGCTCCCAGTTTTCTTCGGCGGCGCGCAGCTGTTCGTGCATCAGTTCCAATATCTGGGTGACTTCGCCCGGCGGCAATTCGGAGAGTTCCGGCAAATATAGATCGAGCGCGTACAGGCTCTTGATGCGTTCCACGAGTTCGCTCACGCTGTGGCTGCGCCCGATCAGATAGAGCATCTCGTTCATCACCGGACGGAGATCGGTTTCGTTGCCTTCGATGACTGCGCGCATCTGCTGGTCGATGCGGCCAAACAGTTTGCGCGCGCTCAGGTCGGGAGGCAGTCCGTCCAGCCGCACGCAATCGAGCAGCCCCTTGGCAACCCACCAGAATGCGCGACTGTCGTCTTGCGGTGCGCAACTGAGCACGGTGTCGAGAGCCTGTTGCATGATGTGCAGCGCGACGGGGACGTCGTCCTGGCGCAGGCAGCGCATCAGTCCCTGCTGGTACTGGCTGCGCGCGGTCTTGATGTGGGCAATCGCATCGTTCTGCCGGGGGATGCTGCGGACGCTGTCGGGAAGCTGCACCGTAAGATCGGGGAAGAATAAATCCGACTCGAATGCCATTTCCATACCGCGCAGTTGCAGCAGCTCCTGATATTGCGGGAACAGGTACAGCGCGGCGTTGACTCCGCCGCGGGACAGCGAATCGAGGAAGTGGGTCAGGCCGAACAGGGCGCGGCGCAACACATCGCGGTGCATGGCGGAAACCAGAGCCGGGGTCGCGGATAGTTCGTCCAGAACGGTTTCCAGCTCGGCGCAAAATACCGCCACGCCGTCCAGACGCACCATCTTCAGTGCGCCCAGCAAACGGTGCAGTTCGTCGCGCACGGTGCTCAACGCGTTCGCGTTACGGGCGGGCGCCGCCAAGTAGTGCTCCAGACGCGCGCTCATCTCGGCCAGCGCGGCATCCATGCCCGGTTTCACACTGGAAAGCAGCGTGGGATCGAATTGTGGCTGATTAGACATGCCTGTACTGTTCAACGGCTTACAGCTTGAAGCCGGCGACCGAGCCTTTCAGGTCGGAAGCCAGACTGGTCATCTGCGCCACCGAGTTCGCTGTCAGGCGCGTGCCCTCCGTGGTTTGCCCGGTGATTTGCAGGATGTCCTGCATCACAGTCGATACCTCGCCGGCCATGTCGGTCTGCACTTGGGTGGACACCGAAATGCTGTTGATCAGCCGTGCCAGTTCGTTCGACACCTGTTCAATTTCCTTCAGCGATTGTCCGGCCACTTCGGAAAGTTTTGCCCCTTCCACCACGCCCACGGTGCTCTTTTCCATTGCCACGACCGCATCGTGGGTGTCGCTTTGAATCGTTTTGACCAGCGCGCCGATCTGTTTGGTCGCCTCGGCGGAGCGTTCCGCCAGACGCTGCACTTCTTCCGCCACCACCGAGAAGCCGTGTCCGGCTTCTCCTGCCGAGGCGGCCTGGATCGCCGCATTCAATGCGAGCACGTTGGTTTGTTCGGTGATGTCCGAAATCATATCCACGATTTCGCCGATTTCCTGCGAGCTCTCGCCGAGCCGCTTGATGCGTTTGGAGGTGTCCTGAATCTGTTCGCGAATGCCGTCCATGCCGCTAATCGTATTGCGCACCGCCAAGGCACCCTGTTCGGTTGCCGCCAGCGTGCGCCGCGCCACTTCAGCGGACTGCGCCGCGCTGGCATCCACTTCCTTGATCGACTTGGCCATCAATTGCACGGATTCTTCGGCTTCCTGAATTTCGCGTTTTTGTTTTTGCGTCGCCTCCATCAGGCCTTTGGAAACATCCGTAGCATCTTTTGTGGCATGGCTGATCTGGTCTGCCGCAACGGTAATGCCCGCGACCAGTTTGCGCAGTTCCTCGGTGGTGTAGTTAACCGAGTCGGCAATCGCGCCGGTGATGTCTTCCGTCACGGTCGCGCGCACCGTCAGGTCGCCTTCCGCCAAATCGCTCAACTCGTTCATCAGGCGCAAGATCGCGTTCTGGTTCTGCTTGTTGGCGCGCTCCGACTCTCTGGCGCGACGGTTCGAATCGTCCAGATATTCCTTGGAAATAAGCAGCAGCAGCAACAGGGTCAGTACGCCGGCCAACAGCGCAATCGCGCCCGAGATGCGCGAGGTCAGCGTCAGTTGGTAGCTGTTGACCAGCGCTTGCGATTTGGCCAGCAACAGATTCGAATCGTCCAGAATTGCTTTGGCGGCGGCCTTCGCTTCCACCAGATTGCGCGATTGCGAAACCAGAATCTCGATACTGTTGCGGTAAGGTTCGAAACGCTTCAGCGCGTTCTGTACCCGGGGGTCGGTGGCGGGCAACGCCGCGAGCGCTTCTTCGGCGGCAAAGGTGTCCACGCCCATTTGCGCCAATTGTTCCAGCGTCACATCGTTAGCCAGCATTTTCGCGGCGTCTTTGGCGAGCCGTTCCACGGCGAGCGCAAGCCGGATCGCCTGCACTTTCTGGTCGCCGGAATAACCCTCGATCAATTGCTGGTTGATGCCGCGAAATTCTTCGCTGGTGGCATCAATCACTTCGATGGCTTTGCCCAGCGTCACCAAGCCGCTGCGTCCGTCTTCCACCGCCTGCGCGTCCGCCAGCGTTTTGTTCACGGACACCTTCAGAGAATTCAACGCGTCGCGCGCTTCGCCGGAGGTGGCGGGCAGTGAGCCTTCGCCCTTGTCCAGCAATTCCAGAATGCCGGAAATCTCTTTCTTGCTTTGGCCTATGCTTTCAAATGCTTCGGACTGTCCCGTCAAACTGGATTGCGCATCCTTGGCCAGCCGCTGCGACAGCATCAGCAACTTTCCGGACTGGGCGATATAACTGGAACTGAATCCGTTTTCACGGTTATTGATATATGCCGCTACCGCCGCGACGACCAGACAGGCCACTGTCGCGAGGCCCAATATTTTCATCTGTTGCGCGATCGGCAGGCGCCCGATTACAGGTAAGGGAATGTTCGCTACTTTCGACACATCGTCCGCGACGATTTTTGTGAACAGTTTGAATTTGGGTAATTTCAGTTTGAATGCCATGTTATTTCTTCTCTCCACACGGGAACAGATAACGGGAATGATTAAATAGCCACTTGCAAAAATTCAGCCTGCTCCAGCAAGCCGACTATATCCAATTTGCGCCACGTGCCGCCCTGATTGTCGCGGTATTCGGTTTGTCCTGCGGCTTCGTTTTGCTGCCACGCCCGCGCGTCGCGCAACCCCAGCACGCGATCCACCAGCAATGCGGCGTTGAAGCCGTGCCGCTCGGCGACCAGCAACACGCGGTTGGCGATGTCGCCGGACGCTTCCCCCTTATGGTGGTACGCGGCCATATCGGCCACACAGTACAAATTGCCGCGCACATTGGTGACGCCGCGAAACCACGGTTTGCTCAGCGGCACGCTGGTCAGCGGCGGCAAGGGCAATACTTCGCTGATGTCACCCATGTTCACCAGCCAGTTTTCCCCGGCGATCTGTATCCCCAGCGTGGAAACCTGATTGCCGGCACGATCCTTGGCCTGAATGCGGTTGCTTAAACCCTGCTGGAATTCGCGCAGATTGAGACGTTTTGACATGAAAAATCAGCCGAGCGCCGCGACCTTGCTCAGCAGCTCAGCCGCTATGATCGGCTTGACCACGTAATCCTTGGCGCCCTGACGCAGCCCCCAAATCTTGTCTGTCTCCTGATCTTTACTGGTGCAAATCAGCACCGGGATATGTTGCGTTTCGGGATCCTTGGTGATTGCGCGCGTTGCCTGAAAACCGTTCAGCCCCGGCATCACCACATCCATGATGATCAGATCGGGCTTGCCCAGTTTGGCTTGGGCTATGCCCGATTCGCCGCTCTCCGCGTACAAAATCTCAAAGCCCTGTTTGCTCAGTATTTCCCCGATAACATGGCGCTCGGTGGCCGAGTCGTCCACAACCAATATTTTCTTAATAGCCATGGTGCAGCTCCTCTGGTTGCTGTGTATGGGCCATGACCGTTTCGATCAGGCTTTTTTTGTTGAAGGGTTTGATCAGATATTGATCCGAGCCGACCAGTTTGCCGCGTGCGCGATCAAACAAAGTGTCCTTGCTGGTCAGAATAACGACGGGAATATCGCGGAAGTCGTGGTGGTTTTTTATCAGGGCGCAGGTCTGATAACCATCCAGACGCGGCATCATCACATCCACGAAAATAATGTCGGGGCGCGTATCCACCACCTTGTACAAGCCGTCAAAACCGTCTTCGGCCAGTACGACGCGGCAGCCTGCTTGCGACAGGAAAATTTCACCGCTGCGCCGGATGGTATTGCTGTCGTCGATCAGCACGACTTTCACCCCAGATAATGGCAGTTTCTCGCTCAACTTACCCCCTTTTCGGCACTGCTGTGCTCTTCATTCGTTTCGAATGCGGTTGAAGCGGCAATGCTAACGTATCCCGTTTCAGATGTCATGGCGTATTTGCCGCAGTTAGCTACACGAATAGCCGCTGCGCATCACTTGTACGGGATGTTGGCGGCGGCGGAAATGGATTCAATTTTTGGTTTTTTTGCCCATTACATAGATCAGGTACTCGAAGAACAATTCGCACCAGTCCTGATCGTTTTCCTTGAGGGAGTTCAACAGTTTTTTGACTTCTCCGACAGGCCATTTCGGGTTGAACGATACCAGCATGTGTTCGGGATAAAATTTGAGCGTCTCGCACAGATGATCCGCCGTTTTGCTAATCTCTTTCAGCATCAGGGCAAGGTCTTTGTCCGAATCGATTTCGGCGGTCAGATCACCGTACATTTGGGGATTTTGTTTGGCGTACTCAATGAATTTGGTGATGATGTAAAAAAATTCGCCTTTGTTATCTTTGGTTACTGGGTCGCCTAGCATGAACGGCATTACGGACAACTCGAGCCAGTAATAGCCCAACTTGGGATTGCGGTGTTTGGTTACCCCGATGTAGCCGTCGCGTGTTTTTGCACGCTCGGCACAATCGTCCAGCAATAACTTTTCCGAACTGCGTGTGGCGATTTCATGTCCGTCCAGCACGGAGGGTTTAAACAGAAAGAAGTCAGGAAAGTCGTCGTAGATTTTGCCCGAGTGATTGTGTGCCCGGAAATAGTTGTTGAATAGCGTTAATACCAACCCGGCATTTTTCTCAACATCAAAATAATCGCTGAAATTGCTTTTCTCTGCCTTGCTATGTGTCATAACGATTTGCCCTGTTTCTCAGCAAGCCCGCGCGCCAGTCATGGAATGCCTGCACACCTATTGCCCGAGTTGAATCTGTACCGGGTATAACCTTACGCCGGCATGCGGTAATTGTCCTGTGTCATCAAATCTA
>JBBIJL010000016.1:0-22003 GCA_037446005.1 Gallionellaceae bacterium
TTAGGTGCGATGAACTTGCGCGGCGACCTGCTCACCCTGATTGACCCGCGCGCGGCGCTCAATTTGCCGCCTGCCGCCCGGGGCAACAAGGCCGTAGTGGCTCGCCTCGGCAACCAGTCAATGGGGATTGCCGTGGATGCACTGCATGACGTGGTCTATTTGAAGCAAGAGGAAATGCAGGCAGCACCGGCGATTCTGCGCGAAAGGGGCGGCGGGGAAATTACGGGCACCGCACCGTATGGCGGTCAGATGATGACCCTATTGAATCTGCCCGCACTGTTGGCGCGGGAAGAATGGATTGTTAATGAAAATTGCTGATCGCGGAGTGAAAAATTCCGCATTCAGCATTTAACCGGGAGAGTGATATGTTCGCAAAAATGAAATTGCGCCAGCGCATTTTGTTGGGTTATCTGGCTCCGCTGCTGCTGCTGCTGGGAGCCATGAGTCTGGTGTTTGTGAATTTGCAAAAAGCAACGGGCGCTTCGGAGGCGGTTGAGGCATCGCACCGAACCATGGATGAAGCCAAGGATCTTGCCTATGGTCTGGTCAAAATGCAGCGCGCGGCACGCGGATACCTGTTGATGAAAAACCCGACCTCGCGCCAGACTTTCGTGGATAGCGAAAAGGATTTTAGTAGTCGCAGCGAACAACTCACCGGCTTGGTGAAAGATCCGCAACAACAGGACACACTGCGCGGCATGATAAAGCTGGGGCATGATCTGGCCCAACGCGACGAGCAGTACCTGAATTTGGTGGACGCAGGCAAGCAGGCGGAAGCGGTTGCCCGCTTCCGTAGTGGTGAGGGCATTAAAGAGTCCGCCGAAGTGGACGCGCGGTGGAATCGTTTCAGGCTGCGCGAAGGCGAAATCGTGAAGGAGCGCCAGGAGGCTTATGAAGAGGCGATCCATGCCGTCACCAATTCGATCATCTACGGCATGCTGGGCGCTATCGCGCTGGCGGTTGCCATCGCTGTCTGGCTCGCGGCGGCGGTGAGCCGCAACATCACGGCCAATGCGGCCCAGCTTTCCGCTGCCGCCAACGAAATCGCCGCCACCATCAACCAGCATGAGCGCACCGCCAGCCAGCAGGCTGCTGCTGCCAACGAAACGTCCGCCACCATCGAAGAGCTGTCCGCCTCCTCGCGCAAGTCGGCCGAGCAAGCGGCAAACGCGGCGGCTGTGGCGGAAAAAGCCGGCACCGCCACGACGCAGGGCGACGAGGCCACCCGTCAGGCGGTGGTCGCAATGGGCAGCCTCAAGGACAAGATCGGCGCCATGGCCGAACATATCCTGCACCTGGGCGAGCAGACCGGGCAGATCGGCAGCATCGCCACCGTACTCAAGGACTTGGCCGGACAGATCAATATGCTGGCATTAAACGCTGCCGTGGAAGCCGCGCGTGCTGGCGAACACGGCAAAGGTTTTGCCGTAGTGGCGAGCGAAATACGCAAACTTGCCGACGAGAGTAAAAAATCGGCGGAGCAGACTGCCGTACTGGTGGCCGACATCCAGAAAGCCACCAACTCCTCCATCATGATGACGGAAGAAGGCACCCATACCGTGACCGAGGTCACGCAATTGGTGCAGAGGGTGGCAGAGTTGTTCAACAACCTCTCCAGTCTGGCCGGCAGCGCCAATGAAAATGCCCAGCAGGTGATGCTTAACGCCAGACAGCAATCTGCCGCATTCAACCAGGTGGTGGAGGCGACCAACAGCATCGCCGCCGGTGCCAAGGAAACCGCCGCCGGAATTTGCCAGACCAAGGTGGGGGTGCAGAGCCTGAACGAGGCGGCAGAAAACCTCAAGAGCATCGCGTGAGCGAGCCGAAGGAGAGCGCGCCATGATCGACGATCCAGACCTGCTCCGGCTATTCAAGGCTGAAAGCGAAGAACATCTTGCGCGTCTTGACGACGGTTTGCTGCGTCTGGAGAAAACACCGACCGATGCCCCGCTGCTGGAAGAGGTGTTCCGCGAATCCCACAGCCTGAAAGGTGCGGCGCGCATGTTGGGATTGGTCAGGATTGAGACCGCAGCCCACGAACTCGAAAGCATTTTTAACGCGGCGCGCAAAGGCGAGACAGCGTTTACGCCGCAATCCATCGAGCACATGAACGCGGCTTTGGTTGATTTGCGCCAACGCGTACAGGAGGCGCTCACCGGCGCGCCCCCGCAGCCAACACCGAGCGCACCTATGGCCGAGGCGCTGTTTGTTCCGTTTATCAGCCCGCCGGTCGCGGCCTCTCCCCTCCCCTCCGCCAAAGCAATGCCGCCAACTGCTCCTGCCGCACCTTCCGCCGTGGAATCGTTCCGCATCGAGACAGTGCGTGTGGAAACCCGCAAGCTGGACGATCTGCTCACCCAAGCGGGTGAACTTTCCGTCATTCAGGGACGGGCGCGGCACCGTCTCGCATTGATGGACGCGTTGCTGGAGCAATGGGTGGTGCTGGAGCGTGCCCGGCGCAAACGCGGCACAGTACGTTTCGGAATAGAAGGCGAAGCCGCGCAACGTTTCGGCGGCCAACTCAAGCAGGCGCGCGATGCGCTGTTCGACGACAGCGCACGGCTGGAGTCCACGGTCAGCCTGCTGGAAGACCAAGTGCGCAACATCCGCCTGTTGCCGCTGTCCACCGTGTTTGCGCTGTTCCCGCGCACTGTGCGCGATCTGGCCAAGGAACAGGGCAAGGAAGCGGAGCTGGTGCTTGAAGGCGGCGACATCACCGTGGATAAACGCATCCTCGAGGAAATGAAAGACCCGCTCATGCACCTGATCCGCAATGCCATCGACCACGGCATTGAGTCGCCTGCCGAGCGCGAACGGCTGGGCAAGCCGCGCAACGGTACGGTGCGGTTGCGTGCAGTGCGGGAAAACGCCAGTGTGATGCTGGAAGTAAGTGACGACGGCGGCGGCTTGGACAGCGCGGCGATCCGGCAGACGGCAAAGAAGCGCGGCCTGCACGATGAGGCTGCGCTCGCCGCGATGACTCCGGCGCAACTGCAGCAACTGATTTTTATGCCCGGCTTTTCCACCAGCACCTACGTCACCGAAGTGTCCGGGCGCGGCGTGGGGCTGGATGTGGTGCGGGTTAACGTCGAGCGCATGAAGGGCAATATCCGCCTGAATTCCGCTGCCGCTCAAGGGCTCACGGTGCAGTTGCACCTGCCGCTGAGCCTTGCCACCACGCGGCTTTTGCTGGCCAGTGCGGGCGGTCAACTGTTCGGGCTACCGGTCGAATTTATCCATACCTCAATGCGGGTGCGCGAGGCGGATGTCTTTACCCTCGAACGCCGCCTCGCGGTTCTGCTGGACGGGCAACCGGTGATCGCCGCCCGCCTTGCCGATTTGCTGGAGCTGCCAAGCGGGAATCGCGACTCGACCGCATCCGGCATTCTGGCGTGCGTGGTACTCCAGTCGGGCGACGAACGTCTGGGGCTGCTGGTGGACGATCTGCTCTCCGAAGAAGAGGTGGTGCCCAAACCGCTGGGTGCCCCGTTGCAGCGGGTACGCAATGTGTCCGCGCTGGCCATGCTGGGCAGCGGCGACATCTGCGCGGTACTCAATCCCGCCGACTTGCTGCGCTCGGCGCACAAAACAAGTGCGGAATCCGGGATGCGCAGCGCGGACGCTATTGCGCATCCCGCAATCGGTATTCCGCATGCGAAACCTGCCGTGCTGCTGGTCGAGGACTCCGCGCTGATCCGCGCCATGGAGAAACGCATCCTCGAAGACAACGGCTACGAAGTAGTCGCGGCGGTGGACGGGGTGGACGGGCTTAACCTGCTCGGCAGCCGTACCTTTGCCGCAGTGGTGTCCGACATCATGATGCCCAATATGACCGGTCTCGATCTCACGGCGCACATTCGCGCGGAGCCGCGTTACAAGGAGTTGCCGATCATCCTGGTGACCTCCCTCGCTTCCGACGAGGACAAACGGCGCGGCCTCAATGCCGGTGCCAATGCCTACATTCCCAAACCGTCGTTCGACCAGCGCGTTTTGCTGGACACCTTGCAGAGGTTGATATGATCCGCGTACTGCTTGTAGACGACTCCCCTATCGCGCTGCATATCCTGCAACGTTTGCTGTCGCGTGCACCGGATATTCAGGTGGTGGGTACCGCCGCCAACGGCAAGGATGCGCTCGACCTGTTGCCGCTACTGCACCCCGACGTGATCTGCACCGACCTGCACATGCCGGTGATGGACGGCTTGGAATTTACCCGCGCGGTCATGTCCAACCAGCCGCAGCCGATTTTGGTGTTGAGCGTGTCGGTCGAAGCCAGTTCGCATAATGTGTTCCAGTTGCTGGAAGCCGGGGCGGTGGATGTCTATCCCAAGCCGCGAGACATTCTTGATGCGGATCAGGACAAACTGGCCAAAGAACTCGCCAGCAAAATTCGTGTGATCGCCGGCGTGCATGTGTTCCGCCGCAATGGAGCGACGAAGCGCGCACCCTTGCCGCCCCTCGCGTTGCCGCCACACTCTCCCGTACGCATCGTGGCGATCGGCGCTTCCACCGGCGGGCCGCAGGCACTGCGCGAGATTCTGATCCGTTTGCCTGCCGATTTTCCGCTGCCGGTGGTGTGCGTGCAGCACATCGGCAGCGATTTCCTGTCCGAGCTGGTGACGTGGCTGAACGAAGCTGCCCCGTTGCCGGTGCGCAAGGCGGCGCAGGGTGAGATACCGCAAGCCGGAATAGTCTATTTCGCCCCCGAGGACACCCATTTGGAATTCGATGACAGCGGGCGCTTCGAGCTTTCCCATGCACCACCCAGCGAAGGTCACCGGCCTTCGGTGAGCGTCATGCTGCGCGCAATTGCGCGCCGTTACGGTACCGGTGCGGTGGGTGTGCTGCTCACCGGCATGGGGCGCGACGGCGCCGAGGGTATGTTGGACATCGCGACGGCGGGCGGGGTGACCATCGCGCAGGACGAAGCGAGCTGCGTGGTCTACGGCATGCCCAGGGAAGCCGTGGCACTCGGTGCCGCACAGCATGTGCTGCCGCTGGAACAAATCGCCCCGGCGCTGATTGCACTGACGAATAACCGCAACAGCATGCGCGTACCGCTGCAACGCAAGGAGTCGACATGACACAAAACATCGAAACTGCGGTCTCGGCAACAATCCTGATTGTTGAGGATAGCCCGCTGGAAGCCGAGTTGCTGCGCCGCATTCTGGTGAGGGCGGGTTATACGGTAAGCGTGGCGCGGAACGGGGAAGAAGGTTTGCAAGCGGCGCATGCGCATCGGCCCGCTCTGATAATGAGCGACATCAACATGCCGTTGATGGACGGTTACCATTTATGCCACGCGATCAAGTATGACGCTGAGCTGTGGAATATTCCGCTGATCCTGCTCACGGTGTTGTCGGAGCCGAAAGACATTATCGAGGCGATCAATTCCGGCGCCGATGCCTACATTGTCAAACCTTTCGCCGAAGCCAACTTGTTGGAGCGCATCCGTTCCCTGCTGAATGCGCCGATCGAGCGGCGGCGGGTGGACGAGCGGCGCGAGGAAATCGTGGGTTACGGCGGCAAGAATTTTACGATCATCGGCGGCGGTCAGCAGATACTCAACTTATTGCTCTCGGTGTATGAAAACACCCTCAACCAGAATCGGGAACTCACGACCATCAAGGATCAGCTCAATGTGCTGAATGAGAGCCTCGACAAGCAGGTGACAGAGCGTACGGCAGCACTGGCCGAAAGCATGCGACGCTACCGCAGCCTGTTCGCCAGCGCCCGCGACGGCATCGTATTAATCGACACCTTCACAGGCTTGATTGTTGATTGCAATCCGGAGTTTGAAAAGCAAAGCGGCAGGACGCTGGCTGAACTCAAGAGCTTGCACATCTGGGATTTGCGGCCACTGGCGCTGCGCGAGGCGGCACGGAGCAAGTTCGAGGAAATCCGCGCTACGGGCGAAGGCGGTGCCAGTGGGCTGGACTTCGAGCGCCCGGATGGCAGTTTGTTGCCAATAGAATTCGTATCCTGTCTCGTCCGGCTCGACAGTTGCGATTATATTCAGAGCATTTGCCGCGATATTACCGAACGCAAGCAGGCTGAGCAGGCTTTAAACAATCTCAACCGGGCACTGCGGACATTGTCGGAGGGCAATCAGGCCGTTGTGCGTTCGACCAGCGAGGATGGGTTGCTCCAGACTTCCGTGCGCAATATCGTCGAAAACGGCGGTTACTGTTTGGCCGTAATTGCTTATGCCGGGGAATCCCCGGAAAAAATTATCACGCCCAAGGCTTGGGCGGGGGCGGAAGATGGCTACTACGCGCAAGAGCGACCTACTTGGGCAGATGCGGAAAAGGGTCAGGTGCCGGTCGCCCGAGCCATCCGCAGCGGGTTGCCGCAAATCTGCCGCGACATTGCTGTAGATGCAGGGTTCGCGCCCTGGAAAGAGTCCGCGCTGGCTCGTGGCTATGCCGCAAACATTGCATTGCCTCTCGCCGACGACGGTAGAGTTTTTGGCGCCCTGAGTATTTACTCTTCCGAGAAATACGCGTTCGACGCGGAGGAGGCTCGCCTCCTCAGTGAACTGGCCGACGACATTGCCTACGGCATTATCAACCTGCGCGCCCAAGCCACACTGAGCAAACTCTCGCTGGCCGTGGAGCAGTCCCCGGAGAGCATCGTCATTACCGATCTGGACGCCAACATTGAGTATGTGAACGAGGCCTTTGTGCGCAATACGGGCTACCGCCGCGAGGAAGCGCTCGGCCAGAATCCGCGCATCCTGCAATCCAGCAGAACGCCGCGCGCAAGCTACGACGCCCTGTGGGACGCGCTGACCCATGGCCGCACATGGCAGGGAGAGTTATTCAACCGGCGCCGCGACGGCAGCGAATACACCGAGTTTGCCATTATCACGCCGATCCGTCAGGCCGACGGGCACATCAGCCACTATGTGGCAGTGAAGGAGGATGTCACCGAGCAAAAGCGTCTCGCCGAGGAACTGGAGCAGCATCGTCATCATCTGGAAGAGCTGGTCGGTATTCGCACGCACGAACTGGAGGAGGCCAAAATCGCCGCTTACGCGGCGACTGCGGCCAAGAGCGAGTTTATTGCCAACATGAGCCACGAGATACGCACGCCGCTGAATGCGATTATCGGTTTCACCCACTTGTTGCGGCGCGGCCATCCCGATCCCGCGCAGAAAGTGAAGCTGGAAAAAATCGTCGATGCCTCACGCCACCTGCTCTCGGTCATCAGCGACATCCTCGATTTTTCCAAAATCGAAGCCGGCAAATTGAGCCTGAATATCGCGGATTTTGCCTTCGCACGCATGCTGGACAACGTCATTTCCATGATTGGCCCCAGAGTACGCGACAAGCGGCTGGAAATTGTCGTGGAGCGGGACGACATTCCGCCCGTGCTGGTGGGCGATTCCACCCGGCTGGCACAGGCGCTGCTGAACTATCTCTCCAATGCCGTCAAATTTACCGAGCAGGGCACAATCACCGTGCGTCTTGCCAAATCAGAGGAAACGGCTAGCGATTGGCTGGTGCGTTTTGAAGTGATAGATACCGGCATCGGCATTGAGCCTGCAAAAATCGCGCACTTGTTTACGGCCTTCGAACAGGTCGATGCCACAACTTCGCGCCGCTATGGCGGCACCGGTCTCGGGCTCGCCATCACCCGGCAATTGGCGCGTCTTATGGGTGGCGAAGCCGGCGCAGAGAGTGTGCCCGGCCAAGGCAGCCGCTTCTGGTTTACCGCCCGCCTCGGCAAAAGCCAACTCAGTCTGGCCGAGTTGACCGAGGCGCCCCCGGTTGCCGAGCTGAGTTTGCAAGCCATGCCGGCAGGCGCGCGCATTCTGCTGGCCGAGGACAACAGGATCAATCAGGAAGTTGCGGTGGAACTGTTGACCGAGGTCGGGTTGACAGTGGAGGTGGCCAACGACGGTTTTGAGGCGCTGGATAAAGCGCGCAAAGGAGGCTACGACCTGATTCTCATGGATATGCAGATGCCGGGCATGGACGGGTTGGAGGCAACGCGCGCGATTCGCGAACTGTCCGATTGCGCGACGCTGCCGATCATTGCGATGACGGCCAACGCTTTCGATGATGATCGCGAGCGCTGCCGGTTGGTCGGCATGAACGACTTTATTTCCAAACCGGTCGAGCCGGAGTTGCTGTACAGAATGTTGTTGCGCTGGTTGCCGTCCGCCGCAATGGCGCTACCTGCCCAGCCTGCCGCAGCAGAGACGGCGTCCGCCAAGTTTGCGGTGATTCCCGGTCTGAAAGCGGAGCTGGGACTCAAGGTGCTGAATGGCCATGTGAATGCCTATGAGCGCCTGCTGCGCCACTATGCGGCGGAACATGCCGACGATATGACCCGGCTGTGCGAACGGATGGCGCAGGGAAATCGGGAAGAAGCCAGAAGGCTGGCGCATACCTTGAAAGGCAGCTCGGGCAATCTGGGCGCGACGGAGATGCAAACCATGGCCGCCGAACTGGAGACCGCGATCAAGTCCGGGGTCGATGCCGCGCAAATCGAACGCTTGGCGAGCGTTACCGGAGCCAAGTTGCAGCAGCTGATCGCCGGGATACGCGCAGCGCTGCCGGAGGAAGCCGCAGTTCCTTATACGGGCGCAGTGGACTGGGCGGAGGTGCGGCAGATATTGGCCGAACTGGAAACGGCGCTGGCGGCCTCCAGCATACAAGCCAACCAAGTTATCGAAATCCATGCCGCACTGCTCAAGGTCGCACTCGGTTCTGCGGGGGCGGAACTGGAACAGCGCATTGAGCGCTTCCTCTACCCCGAGGCATTGGAAATTCTGCAACAGGCAAGACTGGCACACCCGGAACTGGAGGCACAGATTGTCGCCGCGTCCCACAGGAAAGACCGGACATAACATGAAGAGCTTGGCGGAAGGCGATATGGATCGAACCTGCACTGACAAGCAGGAGGAGATGTGCCGGAGCAGAATCCTGGTGGTTGACGACGATCTCGGAAATCTGGGCGCGCTCGGACGGTTGCTACATCCCTACTACGATGTTCTGGCGGCGCCCAACGGAGAGCGCGCGCTGCAAATTGCGCTCGGCAACCCGAAACCGGATCTGATTCTGCTCGATGTGTTGATGCCGGACATGGACGGTTACGACGTGATCGTGCGGTTGCGCGACAACCCTGTTACCCGCGATATACCGGTCATTTTTGCCACCGGGCTGGACTCTGCCGAAGATGAAGAGCGCGGTCTCGAATTGGGCGCTGTGGACTACATTGCCAAGCCCTACCGTCCGCCTATTGTGCTGGCACGTGTGCGCACTCAGCTTGAGTTCAAGCGTGCGCGCGACAAACTGTTGAACCAGAATAGTTCTCTGGAGGCAGAACTGGCCAAGCGCCTGCAAGAGAACCAGCAGGTTCAATTTCAACTTCTGCAATCGGAGAAGCTGGCGGCGATAGGCCAACTGGCGGCCGGCATTACTCACGAGATCAACAATCCGGTAGGTTTCGTCGCATCCAATTTAAGCGCACTGGATAGCTACCTGCGGGATATTTTTATGCTGCTGGATGCCTATGAGGCTCTGGAGAAAAGTGGTACTGCGGATACGGCGGTGCTCGCAAAGATTCGCGCACTGAAGCAGAGCAAGGAAATCGATTTTGTCCGCGACGACATCGGTCAGTTGATTTCGGAATCGCGCCAGGGAATTGCGCGTGTAACCAGCATCGTGAGCGACTTGAAAAATTTTTCCCGCGCGGAAAAAAACGATTGGCAGTGGGCGGATCTGCACAGTGGGCTTGATTCCACGCTCAACATTGTCTGGAACGAGATTAAATACCACTGCACCTTGCATAAAGATTACGGCAGCCTTCCCCGGGTTTATTGCCTGCCCTCGCAAATCAATCAGGTGTTTATGAATTTGCTGGTCAATGCGGCTCAGGCGGTACCCGACAAAGGGGAGATATTCATTCGCACCGGACAAGCAGGGGAAGAAGCTTTTGTTGCGATTGAAGATACCGGTATCGGTATTCCGGCCGAAAATCTGCCCAGATTATTCGAGCCGTTTTTTACAACCAAGCCGGTGGGCAAGGGCACCGGGCTGGGTCTCTCGATTTCATACGGTATTGTGCAGAAACACGGCGGGCGCATCGAGGTGGCGAGTACGCACGGGAAGGGAACGACTTTTACCGTGTGGCTGCCAATTGAGCCCGCTGCCGGAGCAGCGGGCTGCGCGAACCCGTAGCGGTCAGACTTTTTTCTTGGCAACTTTCTTTACGGCGGGCTTGGCAGTTTTGGCTACTGCCTTGGCCTTGGTGGTGGTTGCGGCTTTTGTCTTGGTCGTGGCAGTTTTTGCCGTAGTTTTTTTGGCCGCCGCTTTCGGTTTTGCTGTCTTTGCTTTCGCAGCGGGTTTCTTTGCCGCCTTGGCTTTTCCGGTGCCGCCTTTTGCTGCTTTGGCGGCAATCAATTCCAGCGCTTCTTCCAGCGTGACTTCTTCCGGTGAAATATCCTTGGGCAAGGTTGCATTGACCTTGCCGTGACGGGCATAAGGGCCATAGCGTCCGCTGCAAATTTCTACCGGAGCCTTGTCGTCGGGGTGTTCGCCCAGCGTGCGCAATACGGCATTGCCCGCCTTGGCTTGCGCCAGCAATTCCACTGCGCGTTCCAGGCCGATGTCGAAGATGCTATCGGTGCGCGGGATGGATTTGAACTTGCCGTCATGGCCGATGTAAGGGCCGAAGCGACCGATGTTGACGATGACTTTCTTCGCGGTTTCGGGATGCGCACCCAACTCGCGCGGCAGCGACAGCAGTTTCAATGCGGTGGCGAGGTCGGCTTGCTCCAGCGGCAATTCTTTCGGCCAGGACACGCGCTTGGGTTTGGCTTTTTCGCCCTCGATCACTTCGCCGAGCTGCACGTAGTAGCCGTAGGGGCCGCGCAGCAGCAGCACGGTTTGCTTGCTCTCGGGATACTCGCCCAGTTCTTTGCGCGCTTCGCCGGTGTCTTCTTCGCCGCCGAGGCTGCGCGTGTAATCGCACTCGGGATACCCGGTGCAGCCGATGAAGCTGCCACGCTTGCCGAGCCGCTTGGATAAAGGCTTGCCGCATTTTGGGCAAGTCTCTTCCAGAATTTCAGTGCCGGGCCGATCAACGTCTTTTTTGTCGACGATGAGCTTGTTGAAGCCCTTCCAGAATGCGTCCAGCACGGGTATCCAGTCGCGCTTGCCTTCGGAAATTTCATCCAGCTCGTCTTCGAGATTGGCGGTGAAGCCGTAATCCACGTAGCGTGTGAAATGTTCGGTGAGGAATTTGATGACTACGCGGCCCACGTCGGTGGGCATGAAGCGCTTCTTGTCCAGTGTGGCGTATTCGCGCGCTTGCAGCGTGGAGATGATGGTGGCGTAAGTGGAAGGGCGGCCGATGCCGTACTCTTCCAGCGATTTGACTAGACTCGCTTCGGAGAAGCGCGGCGGCGGCTGGGTGAAGTGCTGTTCGCCATAGAGTTTGTCTACCGGCAGCACATCGCCTTCAACCAGCGGCGGCAACTTGGCGCTGTCTTCTTCTTCGGCGTCGTCCACGTCTTCCATGTACACGCCGATGAAGCCGGGGAATACCAAGGTCTGACCGGAGGCGCGGAACAATGTGTCGTCGCTGGACAGACGGATGTCCACACTTACGGTATCGAAGCGCGCGGGCGACATTTGCGAAGCGAGCGTGCGCTTCCAGATCATCTCGTACAGGCGCATCTGGTCGATATTGAGGTGTTCGCGCATGCTGTCCGGCGTGCGCAAAATCGAAGTCGGACGAATCGCTTCGTGCGCTTCCTGTGCATTCTTGGATTTACTCTTGTAGGTCGGCTGCTTGCCGGGCAGATATTCGCCGGAAAAATTGTCGCCGATGTAACCGCGAATTTCCGCCACCGCTTCATTCGCCAGATTCAGCGAGTCGGTACGCATGTAGGTAATCAAACCGACGGTCTGGCCGCCGATGTCCACACCTTCATACAGCGATTGTGCGGTACGCATGGTGCGGTCGGAGGTCATGCCGAGTTTTCGCACGGCCTCCTGTTGCAGCGTGGAGGTGGTGAACGGCGCGGCGGGGCTGCGCTGTTTGCCTTTCTTTTCGACGCGCACCACTTTCGGCGGCAGCTTGGCATCGTTCAGTTTGGCGTGGATGGCGTCGTATTCGGCTTGGCTGCCGATGCTGAGCTGTTCTAGCCGCTTGCCTTGGTACTGAAATAATTTGGCGCTGAACGGGATGCTGTTCTTCTGGCTATCCAGATGCACGGACCAATATTCCTGGCTTTTAAATTTCTCGATTTCCAGCTCGCGCTCGACGATGAGACGCAGTGCCGGACTTTGCACGCGACCCGCTGACAAGCCGGGGCGAATCTTGCGCCATAGCAGCGGTGATAAATTGAAGCCCACCAAATAATCCAAGGCGCGGCGCGCTTGTTGCGCGTTGACCAGCGGCATGGCAATTTCGCGCGGGTGAGCGACCGCTTCCTGCACCGCAGTCTGGGTAATCTCGTAAAACACCACGCGCTGCATCTTCTTGCCCTTGAGCGCGCGCTTACCTTTCAACAGTTCCGAAATATGCCAGGCGATCGCCTCCCCTTCCCTATCCGGGTCGGGTGCCAGCAGGATGTTGTCGGCTTCGGCAGCGGCTTTGGCAATGGCGTCCACATGTTTGCTGTTGCGCGCGATGGTTTCGTAGTTCATCGCGTAGTTGTTCTCGGTATCTACTGCGCCGTTCTTCGGCACGAGGTCGCGTACGTGACCGTAGGAAGCGAGGACTTCAAAATCTTTGCCGAGATATTTCTTGAGCGTCTTCGCTTTGGCGGGAGACTCGACGATTAATAGGTTTTTAGCCATGCTGGAATGGAAGCCCGGAATTTCTAGTGTAATTGAGCCGAGTCGGCCGGAGTAAGCAGGTCTTCGATAATCATGGGATCCAGATCTTCATGCTGGTTCCACAACACCATCAGTGCGATCAATTTAACTTTGTCCAAGGACAAGTTTTCGCGCCCCAGTGCCACGGCGCGGTCGATAATCATTTCACGCTCGACCGGCAAAATCATTTTGCTCTGCTCCCAAAACGAGATGAAGCGCAAACCTTCGAGGCTGATGCGCTGCCGTTCCAGATCGGCAAAACAACGCGAGCCGCTTTGGTTGATGCTGGCCGGATAATCGGCCAGCGACAGTTCGCGCAAACCGGAAAGCCATGCCACCGCTTGGCTGATGTCTTCTTCTTCAAATCCGGCGGCGCTTAATTTTACGGCGAGCTTTTCCGAGTCGGGATAGCTGCCCGCGTCGAAATAACTTTCAAACAAATAAATGAGAATGTCGAACATGTGGCCTGATATATCTATTTTAAACAATACGTTGATAAAGGCCGCCGGGCAAGCTGGTAATCTGCCCATCTAATTCCAGTTGCAACAGAATGGCGGATAGTGCGGCTATCGTCAAGCCGCTGCGTTGCGACAAGGTGTCCAGATCGACGGGATCGAAGCTTAAATGGATAAACAATTCATGCTCCGACTCGACAGGGGTAACTACCTTCGCTCCGGCAAAGCTGTCGCCCAATTCTTCCAGAATATCCTGCGCGCTTTCTACCAGTTTTGCGCCCTGTTTTATCAGTGCATGGCAGCCTTTGGATTGCGGTGAATGGATGGAGCCGGGAATGGCGAACACTTCGCGCCCCTGTTCCAGCGCCATGCGCGCGGTAATCAGCGAGCCGCTTTTGAGCGAGGCTTCCACCACGAGGCAGCCCAGACTCAGCCCGCTGATGATGCGGTTGCGCCGGGGAAAATTGGCGGGCAACGGTGGCGTGCCGAGCGGGAACTCGGAAACGATCACGCCGCGTTGTGCCAACTGGTGTGCGAGTTCGCGGTTCGCGGAGGGGTAAACCTTATCCAGCCCCGTGCCCACGATGGCGATGCTGGAACCTTTGCCGCGCAAGCCGCCGAGATGTGCTGCGGCGTCGATGCCGTGCGCCATACCGCTTACGATGCAAAGTCCGGCCTCGCTCGCTGTCTGGGCAAATGCCTCGGCATTACGCAAGCCTTGCGGTGTGGCATTGCGGCTGCCGACGACGGCCAGTGCGGCGGCGTTGAGCAGGTCGGTGCGACCTTTAACGAACAAGATAAAAGGTGGATCGGAAATATTAAGCAGTGCCTGCGGATACTCTGTGTCGCCGATAGTCAAAACGCGATTGAGCGGATCGCTCAGCCAGGCTGCGGTGGGCGCAAGTACTTCATCGTTAATGCCCTGCACGATGGCGCTGGCCACCGCAGGTTTAACGATACGATTCAGTTCGGAAGAGGATGCGAGAAATACTGCCTCGGGTGAGCCGAAAGTCTGCAACAAGCGCCGCAGACTTTCGTTGCCGAGGCCTGCAATCTGGCTCAGGGTGAGCCATGACGCCAGCGTCGCGTCGAGCGCCATTTCGGTTAGGGGGTTTGCGCGGTGTCTAGCAGTTGAACGGGTAAGCGCGTTTGCAGAACCAGCGCATAGGACACTTTCTGGAAGGTGCGGAACACAAAAACCAATCCGTAACGCACATCGGGAAGTGCGATGTCATTGCGTTTGAAAATATGCCCGCCTTTCAAGACTTCGCCTTTTTGATACATCGCCAGCACATGCCCGCTCTCAAGTCCGTCACGCTTGCCTTTATTGAGGGTAATGATGGCATTTTGACTGGCTTGGGCTACGCCGCCAAAAATGGAAATAACTTTTGCGGCGATTTTGGTGTTGGGCGCATGCGGTTCAAAGCTGCTGGGGAAGGGTTCGGAATATTGCGAGAAATAATCTCCCTTGCCAATTTCTGAAACAGCTTTGGTAATTCTCACTTCGCTGATATCGGCGAACTTTTCGGCAACCGCATCGCCCAGATAACTGGCTTCGTGCCCGAGAACTTCTTTGGTGTCCGGGTCGATGAAAGTCTTCCCCAATCGGTAAACCTGCCACTGCGCGCCTTTGTCGGCGGGAAGATTTTTCACGTAGGCCACATCGTCGGTACCCAACAATTCGCGATGCTCAAAAGTGCCCACCAAGGTTGGCGTAACGGCGAGTTCGGTATCGTCGATAACCAGCGGTTTGGCAAGAAACGGGCCGATGGCATTGAGGGCTCGCCAGTGAATCGAATCGCGGTCGCTGGCAATTTCGCGGGCGCGCGGCGAAAGTTTTACAACGTTGTTATCGGGAGCCGTTACAGGCGAGTCGGGAATTGCAGTTGGTTGCGGAGCCTCGCCTACACGCAAAGTGCCGGTTGCTCGATCCAGGAACACCACGTCGCCGGGATAAATCCAATGCGGGTCTTTGATGGTGTCTTTATTCAGTCCCCAAATTTGCTGCCATTTCCATGGATCTTTGAAAAACTTGGCCGAAATATCCCACAATGTGTCGCCCTTAACCACGACATGACGGTCAGGAGCATTTTCACGCAGTTCCAACTGGTCGGCATAGGTAAGGATGGGCAACAGAAGACAAATCAGCGATATAATCTTGCGCATGGAAAACCCCAGCAAAGTAAATAAAATGCGGTGCGAAGCTTGCACACACGTTTAAATTCTGCATCTAGTCACTTAAATTAGCAAGCATTTATGGCGATCTTACCCATTCTTCAGTATCCCGACGAACGTTTACATATAGTCGCAAAAAGAGTCGATTCAATCACGGCGATAACGCGCAAGCTGATCTCGGATATGGCCGAAACCATGTATGCTGCGCCGGGTATAGGGCTGGCCGCCACACAGGTGGATGTCCATCAACAGATCATTGTGATTGACGTGTCGGAGACGCACGACGAGCTGCTGGTACTTATCAATCCCGAACTGGTCGCCAGCAGCGGCGAAAGCAAATGCGAAGAAGGCTGTCTGTCCGTGCCGGGAATTTACGACAAGGTTGAACGTGCCGAACGTGTTACGGTGCGGGCATTGAATGCCAAAGGCGAAGAGTTCACGTTAGAGGCCGAAGGATTGCTGGCGGTATGTGTTCAGCATGAAATGGATCATCTGCTGGGGAAGGTCTTTGTTGAGCGCTTGTCCCATCTCAAACAAGTGCGCATCCGCAACAAGCTGAAGAAACGTCTGCGCGAAACGATGTAATGGGAAAATCTTGAAAATCATTTTTGCGGGCACCCCGCACTTTGCCGCACAAGCATTGCAGGCTTTGCTGGATCGGCAGGCCAATGTCGTCGCGGTATTGACGCAGCCGGATCGTCCGTCCGGTCGCGGCATGCAGCTCAAACCCAGTCCGGTAAAAGAATTGGCCATGCAGCACGGGCTGACTGTTTTACAACCGTTGTCGCTCAAAGATGCCGATATTCAACAGCAATTGGCGGCCTACCGAGCCGATGTGATGGTGGTTGCGGCATATGGTTTGATCTTGCCCAAGCTCGTGTTGCAAATTCCCCGCTTGGGTTGCTTGAACATTCATGCTTCCCTGCTGCCGCGCTGGCGTGGCGCCGCACCGATTCAGCGCGCAATCCTGGCGGGCGATGTGCAGACCGGCATTACTATTATGCAAATGGATGTCGGCTTGGATACCGGCGATATGCTGCTAAAGAAATCCTGCGAGATCGCAGCCAAAGATAACGCCGCTTCACTGCACGACAAGCTCGCCGCATTGGGCGCGCAAGCCATTACCGAAGCGCTGCCCCTGTTGGAACTGGGCAAACTGACTCCCCTCCCGCAAGACAATGCGTTGGCAACCTACGCAGCCAAACTGACTAAAGACGAAGCACAACTGGATTGGTCGCTTGAAGCCGGTCAGCTTGATCGCACCGTGCGCGGCTACAACCCGTTCCCGGGAGCCGGCTCGACCATCAACGATACGCCGCTCCGAATTTGGCAAGCCAGTATCCGTACCGGCATGTCCGGCGCACCCGGCACAGTATTGGCGGTTGAAAAAAACTCACTGGTGGTGGCTTGCGGCAGCGATGCGCTGAGTCTTGAAGTCTTGCAAAGACCCAACGCCAAAGCCCTGCCCGCCGCGCAGTTTTTGCAGGGTTTTCCAATCAAGGCGGGCGACCGCTTCCTTAGCCGCTGATGCAAAACGTCCAACAACTCGCGGCAACCATCGTCGGTCAAGTATTGGCCGGTCGCAATTTGAATCAGCTATTGGAAGGGGCGCTGCGCAAACATGCCGCGTTTTCCCCGCAGGAACGCGGCGCGCTACAGGATCTGAGTTACGGCACGCTGCGCTACTACGGGCAGCTCGGCAGGATGCTGGATGAGCTGCTGAGCAAACCGTTGCAGGATGCGCGGCTGCGGGATTTGCTGCTGGTCGCCTTGTACCAACTGCACTACAGTAAAGCGGCAAACCATGCGGTTGTCGATCACGCGGTGCGGGCGGCGAAGAAAATCAACGCGGCGGCAAGCGGTCTGGTTAATGCGGTGTTGCGCAATTTCTTGCGGCGGCAAGCGGAATTAATCCAGCTCGCCACCCAAACAGAAGAAGGTCGCTATTCGTATGCGCAATGGTGGATAGACTCGCTTAAATCCCAATACGGCGCGCAGGCGGCAGCCATTCTGGACGCGGGCAACCAACATCCGCCGATGACCCTGCGGGTAAACCAAAGGCTCGCAACGCCCGGACAATATCTGGAGCAACTGAGTTCGCGGGAAATTGCCGCACAGATGATTTCGCCCCAAGCCTTATGGTTGAACACCCCCCAAGCGGTGGACAAGCTGCCGGGATTTTTCGACGGTATGGTGTCGGTGCAGGATGCCGGGGCGCAATATGCGGCCAGTCTGCTTGATGTGCGTGCGGGTATGCGCGTGCTGGATGCCTGCGCGGCTCCCGGCGGTAAGGCTGCGCATTTGCTCGAATCCTGCAACATCAATCTGGTTGCCATAGATAAAGATGAACAACGTCTGGAGCGCGTGCGCGAAAACCTGCAACGCTTAAAGCTGCAAGCCACGCTGATCTGCGGCGACGCTGCCGAACCGGCAGACTGGTGGGACGGCAAGACATTCGAGCGGATATTGGCCGACGTACCCTGTTCCGCCTCGGGGGTCGTGCGCCGCCATCCCGACATCAAATGGCTGCGCCGCCCTTCCGATATCGAGAGTTTTGCCAGACAGCAAGAGCAGATTCTGGAAGCGTTATGGCCGCTATTGGCCGGAGGTGGTAAATTGCTTTATGCGACTTGCTCGGTTTTTGCCCGCGAAAATCAGCAGGTCGTGGATGCTTTTTTGTCCCGGCATAACGACGCGAAACAAGTCATCATCACTGCGCCCGATCTGTATAACGGACAGTTGTTACCCAACGATCAGCACGACGGTTTTTATTATGCGTTGTTGCGGAAAAATACTTAACGTATTTTGCAAGCTGGCTTTGCTGCTGTGCCTTTGCACGTCCTTCGCAAAGGCCGAGGGCATTGCTGTCACCAAAGCCGAGACGCGACTGGTCGATGACGGTTATGAAATACTGGCCGATTTTAAAATCATCCTGCCCCCGTCCGTGGCCGAGGCGCTAAAACGCGGGGTCACGCTCAATTTCGTCAGTGAACTGGCAATTACGCGCTCGCGTTGGTACTGGCTGGATACCGATGTGATCCAGAATGAACAAACGACCAAATTGTCATACAACGCGCTGACCCGGCAATACCGGATTTCGCGCGGCACTTTGTTCCAAGGCTTCTCCAATCTGGATAGCGCATTGCGCGTATTGGGTCACCAATCCGCCGCTCCGGTGTCGGTTGCCGCACTAAGCAGCGGCGGCGGTTATGTTGCCCGACTGCTTAAAAGCGAAACAAGGTACACCGCTTATGCGCAAATGCGTTTGGATACTTCCCAACTGCCCAAGCCGCTGCAAGTAAACGCCTTGACCAATAGCGAGTGGAATCTGGAATCGGAGAGGTACAGTTGGCCCGTGCAATCCGACCTGCCGGAAACGACAGAGGCAGCCAAGCCATGAAATATCTGATTATTGTTTGCGGATTGATCGGCGTTGCCCTGCTCTATTTGTTATCGAGCGCCAGCGCCAATACCGCGCTTTTCTCGCACCATTATTCCAGCCTGCTGATATTGACCGGAGTGTTGGCGCTGGGTCTTTGCGCCTTGGTCGGATACCAGTTGTGGCAATTGCGCATCAAGCTGAAAAAACAAGTGTTCGGCGCAAAACTGATGTTGCGCCTGACGATTTTTTTCTCGCTGATTGCCATTCTGCCGGGGCTGCTGATGTATGCCGTATCGGTGCAATTCCTCGGCAAAAGTATCGAATCATGGTTCGACATCCGCGTGGAAAAGGCGCTGGAGGGCGGATTGAATCTAGGGCGGAATTCGCTGGATACCGGACTTAAAGAACTGGGTAAAAAAGGCCGCCTGCTGTCGCTGATTTTGGCGGAACAGCCGGCCGAGCGCTATAACGCAACGCTGGCGCGCCTGATCGACAAGACCGAGGCGCAAGAGGCGGCAATATTTGCTTTGGACGGGAAACTGCTCGCCTCGGTTACCCGCGACAATAAACCGCCGCAACACATTCCCGACCAACAGATGCTGCGCGAAGCGATTCAGCAAGGCATATACAGCCTGGTGGACACCTTACCGGACAATCGTTTGATCTTGCGCGTGCTGGTGCCGGTAAATGCCGGGCAATCTTCCGCCGAGCGGCGGATATTGCAATTCATACAGCCGGTGCCGCAACAGTTTTCAACCGATGCGGAAACGGTGCAGGCGGTTTACCGCGACTATCAGGAGCTGACGTTGTCGCGGCTGGGTTTGAAGCGGCTGTATGGAATTACGCTCACGCTGTCGCTGTTGATCGTGTTGCTGAGTGCAATGTCCGCCGCATTCTTTTTGAGCGGGCGCTTGAGTTCACCTTTGGCTGCCCTGGCAGAAGGGACGCGCGCGGTTGCGCAGGGGAATTTTTCCGGGAACTACCCGGTGCAGAGCCGCGACGAGTTGGGCGCGCTGACGGGATTGTTCAACCAGATGACGGCGCAATTGGCGGATGCGAAACAGCTGAGCGAGCAACAGCAAAGCCAGGTGGAAAATGCAAAAGGATATCTGGAAAGTATCCTGACCCATTTGTCTTCCGGCGTCATCGTGGTGGATGAACAGTTCAAATTGCGTCTGGTGAATACCAGTGCCGAACACATATTGGGCATACCCCTGCGCAGCATGATCGGAAAAGCGCTGTCCGAAATCGTGTCCGAGCATCTGTTGCTGCGTTCTTTTGCGGATGCGGTGGCGACGGCGGCGGCAGAATCGGTGGGAAATGAGTGGCAAAGGCAGATTGAGCGCCTGAGCAAAAATGGCGACCAAATGCTATTGCTGCGCGGTACCCATTTGACCACGGCGATGGATAGCGGTTACGTGATTGTGTTTGATGACATCACCCACCTGCTGCAGGCCGAGCGTCAGGCGGCATGGGGCGAAGTCGCGCGCAGACTGGCGCACGAAATCAAAAATCCGCTCACCCCGATTCAGTTGTCCGCAGAGCGGGTGCAACACAAGTTGAGCGACAAGCTGGACGAGCAGGATGCCAAGCTCCTGCAACGGGCAACCCAGACCATCGTCAGCCAGGTGGCAGCCATGAAAAACATGGTGGCCGACTTTGCCGATTATGCGCGCGCACCCGCACCCAAATTGGCATTGCTGGATATGCACCAGCTATTGGGCGAGGTTATGGGTTTATATGAGGCCAACAGCAGCCCCATCAGATTGGAATTGGGCGCCAGCCATACCTGGCTGAATGGCGACGCGACGCGGCTGCGTCAAATCGTACATAACTTGCTGCATAACGCGCATGACGCACTGCAACACGTCGAGCATCCGCAGATCGTCCTGACTACCGCGAGTACGCCAACCG
Organism: Gallionellaceae bacterium; assembly: GCA_037446005.1. Taxonomy (GTDB): domain Bacteria; phylum Pseudomonadota; class Gammaproteobacteria; order Burkholderiales; family Gallionellaceae; genus PALSA-1006. The sequence continues at coordinate 20,763 of JBBIJL010000016.1, forward strand.
AATTTCAATTGACGGTAAGCGACAACGGCAGCGGCATACAAGAAAATGTGCTGGCGCGAATATTTGAACCCTATATGACGACAAAAACCAAAGGCACCGGATTGGGTTTGCCCATCGTGAAGAAAATCGTTGAAGAACACGGCGGCAAAATAGCGATAGAAAACAAACCGTCGGGCGGAACGCGGGTAACGGTCAGTTTGCCGCTGGCGCAAGAAATGGAGGCAGCATAATGTCAACAAAAGAAATACTCGTGGTGGATGATGAGGTTGGCATTCGGGAGTTGCTCTCGGAAATCCTGTTTGACGAGGGCTACCATGTGCACTTGGCGGAAAATGCAGCGCAGGCGCGGGAGTTCCGTTTGAGTCGCACGCCGGATTTAGTGCTATTGGATATCTGGATGCCGGATACCGACGGATTGGTTTTGCTTAAGGAATGGGCCGCGCAACAATTGCTTACCATGCCCGTAATCATGATGTCCGGTCACGGCACCATCGAGACCGCGCTGGAAGCAACCCGGGTCGGCGCAATTGATTTTTTGGAGAAACCGATCGCGTTGCAGAAGCTGCTGAAAACCGTGGCAAAAGCGATGCAGCAGGGCATTCCGCTGCTGTTGCCGCAGGAAGATAAACCGGAAACGCCGGATGCCGACGGTATGGTAATGGTCGCGTTGCCATTGGATATGCCATTGCGCGAAGCGCGCGAACATTTTGACAGTGCATATTTCAATTACCAGATGCAAAAAGAAAATGGCAATATCACCCGGGTGGCCGAAAAAGTCGGTATTGAGCGGACCCACCTATATCGGAAATTGAAACAACTGGGAATAAAGCCCCTTAAAAAAGGCGGCGATAATCTGGAGCAATAGATTCCAAGGCTGCTGTAATGCCGTTGTTGCCCTAAACAAGTCGCTGCGGCATAATTGCCGCTCTTTTGGTGTAATAACAACTTAATTCGACATTCAGGATGTTTCTTAGGAGGCTGTAAAATGGCTGTGGCGCGTAATGTAAGACCCCCCAAGTTTAATGATGTAACCGGTGCGATCCGCGCACTTGCAATGGATGCAGTGCAAAAGGCGAATTCCGGCCATCCGGGCGCGCCTATGGGCATGGCAGAAATCGCCGAAGTGCTGTGGAACCATCACCTGCGCCACAATCCGGCGAACCCGAAGTGGGCTGACCGCGACCGTTTCGTGCAGTCCAACGGCCACGGCTCCATGCTGATCTACGCGCTGTTGCACTTGA
>JBBIJL010000017.1:0-21533 GCA_037446005.1 Gallionellaceae bacterium
CAGCCTCTCCTGATTGTGCCACCATGGTGCATTTGGACAGAATCGTTGCTGTTGGCGTATTGTCTTATTAACCTCTTGTCCGGTGCCGATGAACATCTGTCAGGTACGGAGGTTCATCCGTCAGGTACCGGCGAACATCTGTCAGGTGCCGATAGACATTCGAGCAAGGCGGGGGTAGTGTGAAAGCCAAGAAACGAACATCCATTTAAATGGGGGCACAGTGATGAAGCGCATTAAAGGTTTTAGTTTGATCGAAGTGATGGTGGCGCTCGTCATTGTCAGTTTATTGTTTGCGCTCGCGGCTACAAGCTACAGCGGCTGGATGCAGAATCAGCAGATACGCAATGCGGCCGAGTCGGTATTGAACGGCATTCAGGTGGCGCGTAGCGAAGCCGTAAAAGGCAATGTGCGCGTGCGTTTTGTCCTGTGCGGATTGCCTAGTTCATCTTGGGAGGTGTTGGCTGCGGCACCGGCTGCTGCGGCACCGGCCGCTTCGCTGGCGTGCGGGGCGGGTTCCAATGCTGCCGCAGGCGAGATTCGGGTGCAGGAACGTTCCGCCCAAGAAGGTTCGCGGCTTGCGCAGATTACGGTTACCCCCAATGGGGCGGCTACAGTCACGTTCGGCGGGGCGGGCAGGGTTGAGGTGAATGCGGATGGAAGCGCGCGCATAACCCAGATCGACGTTTCCACTCCGACCGGAGATCGTCCTTTGCGCATTACATTGGGGGCGGCGGGCAATACCCGGATGTGCGATCCGTCGCCGCAGTTACCCGCTACTGATCCAAGACACTGTTAACGGAGTGAATATGAATAGCACCAAGAGCAAGCAGACCGGCTCCGTGATACTGGAAGCCCTGATTGCGATCCTGATTTTTTCGATCGGCATTCTGGCCTTGGTCGGGATGCAGGCGATGGCGATCAGTAATGTGGCGGACGCGAAATATCGCAGTACGGCGAGTTTTCTGGCGAATCAGATCGTCGGTACGATCTGGGCTACGCGTTTGAACAGCATCAATGCGAACGCATCCAACGTAATGGCGGCCAGCCCGGATCCGACGTTCGCGTGCAATCCGTGCAATGCCGCAAACGGTAACGCCTACACCCAGACTTGGGCTGTAAGCGGAGTGGCGGCAGAGTTGCCGAACGGGGCGGCAAGCATTGCGATCAGCGGCGCGGTGGTGACGGTTACAATCAGTTGGCAGCCGCCCAAAGAGGCGTTGCCGCACCGTCATGTTGCTTCGACTTTTATCGACTAACCAGGTTGTTCTTGCGGGCGAGCACGCTATGAAAAAGAATCCAGACAGCTTGCGTATCAAAGCAAACACCGGCTTCAGCCTTGTTGATGTCATGGTGGGGATGGTCATTGCATTGTTGGGCGTGATTATTATTTTTCAGGTTTTTTCCGTGTCGGAGGGAATCAAGCGCACGACGACCAGCGGCGGCGACGCGCTGCAAAACGGGGCGTCGGCGCTGTTCACAATAGAGAGCGTGTTGAAGGAGGCGGGCTACGGAATATTTTCCAGTACCAATTTGGCGCCGCTCCCCTCTGATCCTGCCGGTACCGCACCGGTCACAATTGTGCCCGGTGCCGCCAATGCGTCGGATAGTATCGTCATGAGATATAGGCAGAATTGGGATTTCGGTTCATTCCCGCCCGATCCCGTCGTTTTCGCCACGGCGGCTCCGCCTGCGCTGACTGTGGAAACGATCACTGTGAATAATCAGGCGCAACTGGTATCCGATGTGAACGGTGTGATTTCCGACAGCATCGCCTTGATGAAGGCGGAATATGGAGCTGATGCGAACGGCAACGGCGTGATCGATGCCAACGAATGGAGTCAGGCCGCGCCTTTGAATGTGCTGAGCGTGCTGGCTGTGCGCATCGCCGTGGTTGCGCGCAGCGTGCAACCGGAAAAGCCCGGTGTCGCAGGGGGAGCTTGCGATACCACGACGGCGTTTCCATCATGGGTCGATAGTGCGACAGTGCCATTAAATCTTTCCGGCGACGTTGGCTTGGCGGCGGGGGACGACTGGAAGTGCTACCGCTACAAGACATTTGAAAGTACCGTGCCGTTGCGCAATGTGGTCTGGAGGCCGTAATGAGAGCTGGCAACGTCAATAAACGCAGGGAACTCGCACCGCATAAACAACGCGGGGTGGTGTTGCTCATCGCGTTGATTATTCTGCTGGCGATGACTCTAGCCGGTATCGGCATGATGCGCTCGGTGGATACCGGCAACGTGATTGCGGGGAATCTGGCGTTCCGGCAGGCCACGCTCAATGCGAGCGATGCGGGTACGAGCGCAGGTTTTAATACGCTTATCGCGGTGGCTAACAGCGGCAACGGGGCGGATAGGATCATATTGAATTTCAATAACGGTCAACCGTGCCCCGGCGGGGTAACTCCGGGATTGTGCGCCGGCGGCAACATCAATATGCCGGGCTACTCTTCCACGCCCATGCTGGCCTGCGAAGTCACGCGCAGTTGTCCGATGGCAGCGAATTACACATGGTGGACAGTCGATGCCAATTGGAACGGCGCGCCGACTGTGACGGTAACCGATCCCAATGGCGGCACGATTGCGACAGTCAGTTATCTGGTGCATCGCATGTGCCAAGCGGCGGGTCTGGGGCCGAGTGCGGCCGGGCAACTGTGCCAGACCTATACGCAACCCGAAACGGGGTGCAGCAAAGCACAGCTTCTGCCCTGTACCAGCACCTCCGTTTTTTACCGCATCACCGCGCGTTCGGTGGGGGCGCGCAATACCGTCTCCTACACGCAAACATTGGCGTTAATCGCCCAGTGAGTTGTTGCCGCACTTCGTTTTCTTTGGAATACGCATAGAGTCTGGATACACGGGAGGTCATGATGGCAAACGCAAATCGAGTACGCCGCAATATTCAAATTGCAGTCTGGGTAACGGGACTGGCGATGGGGGCTGGTGGGTTAGCTAACGCCGCAGTGACCGATCTCGCATCTTCCCCGTTATCGAGCACCTCTTCATCCGTTGTGCGTCCCAATGTGCTGTTCACGCTGGATGATTCCGGCAGTATGGCTTGGAGTTATTTGCCGGATTATGCCGGGGGAACAACTTACAGCGGCGGCAGCTCAAGTCACTGCAAGGTATCCAACTCTTGCGGCACCGGAGAGACGCCGTACCAGACCAATGAATATAACGGCATGGCGTATAACCCGCGCCTAACCTATCAGTTGCCGGTCAATGCTGACGGTACGCTGAAGGCATCTCAGGGCTCACCGTGGACCGCAGTCAAGGTGGATGGTTACGGCGTACAAAGCACAAGCACGATCAACCTGACCAACGGTTACCCCGAGGTGGTGTACTGCAACGGCGGGATTTGCAAGAAGAACGGGGTCGATACCAATAACCCGTTTTTCCTGCGCGCATCGGTATCCGCCGACAATCCTCCGGTGTATGCCTTTCCCGGAACGCTGACCACGGGAACGACGATTCTCTCGACCGTGCATGACGGTGTCATGAACCAAGGCAGTTCTACTTCGGGTTCTGTGTACAACGGCGCATTGGATATTTCCACTTCCGGCTTTAGCAATGTCACTTTGACGGGAGTTTCCGTGAGCCATGCTGGTACTACGGTGACGGTCGCTTATACCGCAATCTCGCCGGCGCTGACCACGGGGGATACCGTGCGGGTATCCGGCAGCACTTGTTCGAACGGATATCAAAGCGGGGGGACTAGCCGCTCCATTACGGTGGTGGATGCGACGCATTTTACTTATGTGAGCAACTCCGGCACGAGTTGGGGGAGTACCTCCTGCACGGTCAAGGCAACAAAGGCAGCACATACTGCTGTTGCTCCGAGTATCAGCAAATCCGGCAGTACGGTGACCGTGACGCTGGCTGCCGCCCCCAGCCCCGCGCTGGCTACGGGCAACCTAGTGACGGTGGCGAATGGTGTGGGCGCATGCGATGCTGGCTATAAAGCGGCATCAGTGGTCATGACGCGCATCAGCTCCACCAGTTTCAGTTATTCAGTGGCCACAGCGGTGGGTACGGCAAGCGACACCAGTTGCAATATCACGCAAGTAGCGGCGGTACTTCCGGCTTCGCCGGGTATCACTCTGTCCGGTACCACGGTAACGGTCTACAAGACAGCGCATGGCTTGGTGACGGGAGACCTGATCCAGGTTTCCAACGGGACGAGCGGTACTTGCGATTCGGGTTATCTGACCAGCGGTACGGTCAGCGTCACGCGCGTGGATGCCAATACCTTTACTTATTCCCCGCCTGTGGGCTCCGTCACAACGAATTCCAACTGCCGGATCGACAAGATGCTGCCGGGAGCGACGGCTGCTTACACGACGGCCTCCACCGCGAATAGCAACCCGTATTATTTTGTCATCATCCCGACCGAATATTGCGACAGCGTTTACCTGACCAAATGCGTCGCGGCTTCCGCTCCGGTTACGGTGGCAGGCGTTGCCTATACTTATCCTGCGGCGGTACGCTTTTGCAAGGACACCGCCACTGCCGCATTGCCGCCCGGAGATGCGGGAGCGCAAACATCGGTGAGTGGCACAATCAATTGTCAGGCGAAGTACAGCGTCGGCACGGGCGTCAATTTTCAGGCGGTACGCTACGGATTGTTCTGGCGCGGCGATATCGTTCCGACGCGCACGACCTACGGCAACGAGAGTTACAGCGGCACGGTGAGTTCGGGCGGCGTGAGCCTGACCTATAGCGGCGCGCTGGTGATAGACCGCAGCAAGCGTTCGGATTGTGCTGCGGCGCCCAACTGCACCTATGCCGAGGAAATGACCAACTTCGCCAATTGGTACGCCTACTACCATACGCGGATGCAAATGATGAAGTCGTCGGCCGGGCGCGCATTTTCCGCGCTGGATAACCGTTACCGCGTCGGGTTTGTCACCATCAATGAAAGCACAAGCAAATACTTGCCCGTCGCCATGTTCGACGCCACGCAAAAGACCAACTGGTATGCGAAGTTCTATGCGATCAATCCGGGCAACAGCACGCCGTTGCGCGAAGCGATGGCAAATGCGGGACGCTATTTTGCCGGCAAGAAGCCCGGAGTGTTTACCGATGATCCGATGGAGTATGCGTGCCAGCAGAATTTTGAATTAATCACCACGGACGGTTATTGGAACGGTACCGATAGCAACGTTAAAGAAATTGATGGCACAACCATGATGCGCAATTACGACAATGCCGATTCCGGGGCGTCGAAGCGCGGCGACGGTGCGTATGACGGCGGCGTGGCGGGGGCATCGAACACCTTGGCTGACGTGGCGATGTATTACTATAAGACGGATTTACGCAGCAGCGCGCTGAGCAATTGCACCGGGGCTTCAGTCAACGGCGCTCCGGGTGCCGATGTCTGTCAGGACATCGTGCCGATGACGACTAAAGACAGGCTCGCGGGACTGGCCGGCACGCAACATATGACCACCTTCTCGCTGGGGTTGGCGGACGGTTTGATGACCTACCAGCCGGATTATGAAAATGCCGTAACGGGGGATGTCTCGAAGATTAAAACCGGGGCGATCGGTTGCGCATTCTCGGGCGGCGGCACCTGCAACTGGCCGTTGCCAGTGCATGATTCGCAAACCGCGCTGGACGATTTGTGGCACGCCGCCATTAACGGGCGCGGGACGTATTACAACGCGCGCGATCCCGACTCCTTGTCGGCGGGACTGTCCAGCGCGCTGACGGGGATCAATGTGCGGCTGGCCGCTGCGGCGGCATCCGCCACCAGCAGTCCGAACATTACCCAGACGGATCGCTCGATTTTCAGTTCGACTTACCGCACGACGAAATGGGACGGCGAGGTGACCGCGCAGCTCATCAATGCGACTACGGGTGACGTGGAACCTGCCATTATCTGGTCGGCGCAGGCGCAGTTGGATACCTTGATCCACGCGGATTCCTCGTCGTCTATCTCGTCGCGGCATATTTACACGTTCGACGATACCAACGCGCTGGGCAACAGGCTCAAGGACTTTCTGTACGGTAGTCTGACGGTCACCGAAAAAACCTATTTCGACAATAAGTGCGTATTTACGCTGTTGTCGCAATGCACGGCGGCGACGCTGACGGCTGCGCAAATCGTGAGCGGCGACAGCGGCTTGAATCTGGTGCATTACCTGCGCGGCAATCAAGCGCTGGAGCCGGATGTGTTCCGCGCGCGCGACCACCTTCTGGGCGATACGGTCAATGCCAAGCCGGCGTACGTGAAAATTCCGCAATTCAGTTTCAACGATGCCGTCACGCCCGACTATGCCACATTCAAATCGGCACAAGCGGCACGTCAGGGCGTGCTGTATATGGGCTCGAACGACGGCATGCTGCATGCCTTCAATTCCGATACCGGAGCTGAAATGTGGGCGTATGTACCCAAGATCGTGATGCCCACACTCTACAAGCTGGCCGAGGCGAGCTATGCCACGCTGCACCAGTATTATGTGGACGGGTCACCCGAGACGATGGATATCTTTGTGGATGCAACGACATCGGCCACATCGGGGTTGTCGGTTGGTTGGCACACGATACTGGTAGGCGGACTGGGGCTCGGCGGACGCGGATTTTATGCTTTGGATGTGACCGACCCGGCTAACCCGGTGGCGCTATGGGAAATATGCTCAAGCGGCACACTGTGTGCCATTGCCGATGCCGACATCGGTTACAGCTACGGCAATCCCGTGATTACCAAACGCAGCTCCGACGGAAAATGGGTTGTGCTGGTGACCTCCGGGTATAACAACGTGTCGCCCGGTTCCGGTGCCGGCACGCTGTTTGTGCTGGATGCGGTGAGCGGTGCCGTGCTGAATAAAATCGCAACGGGCGCGGCCACCAACCCGCCCAGCGGCTTGGCGAAACTCAGTCCGTTGATCGACAGCATCACGACGAACTTTACGACGCGCTTCGTTTACGGCGGCGATTTGAACGGCGATGTATGGCGCTTCGATTTGGGGGCGGCCGGCACATCGGGGGCGCCCACGGTAACGCGGATCGCGACATTAAAAGACAGTTCCGGCGTTGTGCAGTCGGTGACCTCGCGCCCAGAGTTGGGCGACCCGCTGAACAACACGACGAATTCCTTGAGCGGTTCGGGAACTCCCGCGCTATATGTCGCCACCGGGCGTTATCTCGGCACGACGGATGTGTCGAATTTGCAAATTCAGTCGGTTTACGGCATCAAAGATGACTTGTCCAAAACGGGTAGTGCGGCCTACATTGGCAACCCGCGTGCTCCGCAAGCCGGATTTGCCGGATTTGTGAAACAGTATCTCTATCAGCCCACGGCGACGACGCGCACCACCAGCAAAAATCCAGTTTCCTGGACAAGCGATTCGGGCTGGTATGCGGATTTCGTGGTGAGCAGTTCCACCACGAATCTGCCGGTGTCGCCTTCCGTTTCGCCGGGAGAGCGGGTGAACCTCGATCCGCAATTGGTATCGGGAACCCTGATAGTGGTAACGAACGTGCCGGAAACAAGTGCCTGCACCATAGGCGGAACAAGCTGGATGTACAGTTTCGATTTCTTGAGCGGACAGAACGTTTCCACGGCAACGGATCAAGTGGTGGGGCAGAAACTGGGTAATGCCCTGGCCGTGGGTATTGTCGTGGGCAGACTGCCCGGCGGGCAACTCAAGGCATGGGTGACATCGGCAGGCGGCGAAAAGACGACCGTTGATCCGATGACCAAAGGCTCGGGATCGACGCGGCGCACTTCCTGGAGAGAGCTGCGGCAATAATATTTACCAATGGTGGCAGTCGTCATGCGAGGTGCGAATCGACCAGTCCGGTCGTAGTGCATAAAATGTTCGGCGCAGCGTGAGGGAGTTCGCCACTCCCCGAGCCGGACATTTCATTTGCTCTCCGCATTTTTATAAGATTGCATTGACACTGCGCAATTCATCCGCCGATAATCCCCGCCCATGAACACCTTTCAAACCATTCGTCACACCCGAGCCGTCCCATGCGCAAAACTGCGTATGGTGTGGCATCGCGCGCGGAGTGGTCTGGAGAGTTAGAGTTTAAGTATCAGTAGTCGAGCAACTTCCCCGAGGCCACAGAAAATTTCTGTGGCCTTTTTGTTTTTGCTGTTCCATCCCAAGGCTCGGTGGAACGGCGGATGTACGTTGAGCCGAGGAGAGCATCATGTCGCTTCCAGCCGCATTCGTTTCGGTCATTCTGATCTGGTCCACCACGCCGCTCGCCATCAAGTGGAGCGCGCTGGGGGGAGGGTTCAGCTTCGCGGTGTTCTCGCGTATGGCTATCGGCGTGCTGCTGTGCGCGGTGTTGCTGGCACTGTTTCGCGTGCGCTTCCCGTTGCACCGCAAAGCGTTGCTGGCCTATGTGGCGGGCGGCCTGAGCATGTTCGGCGCGATGGCGCTCACCTACTGGTCGGCGCAATACATCAGCTCCGGCATGATCTCCGTGCTGTACGGACTGTCGCCGCTTATCACCAGCTTGGGCGCGATGGTGTGGCTCAAGGAAGAAGCGCTCACACCGAGCAAGCTGGCGGGCATGCTGCTCGGCTTGCTGGGTTTGGCGCTGGTGTTCCGGGGCGGGCTGGTGTTCGGCACGGGTTCATTGTTGGGGCTGGTCGCATTGTTCCTGGCTGTGTCATCTCAATCGCTGGGCTTGGTGTGGCTCAAGCGTATCGGCGACGACAGCCCGCCGCTGGCGATGACGCTGGGCACGCTGGTCGTTGCGTTGCCGCTGTTCTTCTTCGCCTGGTACCTGATTGACGGGCACGTGCCAGCCGCGCTGCCGGAACGTGCCATCGCCGCGACGGTGTATCTCGGCGTGTTCGGTTCGGTGCTGGGCTTCGCGCTGTATTACTACCTCGTCAAATACATGGATGCGGGGCGCATCGCGCTCATTACACTCATCACGCCGGTGATCGCGTTGTTGCTGGGGAACGGACTCAACAACGAGGAAGTATTGCCGCAGGTATGGCTCGGTACGCTATGTATCCTGCTGGGTCTGTGCCTGCATCGCTGGGGTACGCAGTGGCTGGCGTATGCGGCGATAGGCCGGAATAAGTGAGCCGGCGCGGGGCGATGCCCCGTGCGCTCAACTGGGAGTAACATGACGGCAGGTTCGCGCTGTGCCGGACTGCGATCAGGCCGTTCAATCGGAGACTCTTATGGATCAAACGCTGCTTATCCGTTACCGGTTTATTTTCCCCGCAGGCAGGGAAGAGATCATTGACGTGAAGATCGACACGCAGACCATGGAGTCGATTCCGGAAAATCCCGACCGCCCTCCCGCTTGGTGCCGACTTGAGTTTCATCAATGTCCGAATTGCCCGCTGCAAAGCGACGCCCATCCCGATTGTCCCCTTGCGGTACGGCTCATCAAACTTATGGCGACGTACCAGAATGTGCTCTCGTACGATGAGGTCGAGATGGAAGTGACCACGCCGGAAAGAATGGTCGCCAAGCGCACCACGGCACAGCGGGCGGTGAGTTCGCTGATGGGGCTGATTATGGCGACCAGCGCTTGCCCGCATATGGCATTCCTGAAACCCATGGCGCGCTACCACCTGCCCCTCGCCACAGAGGAAGAAACTATTTTCCGGGCAGTATCGACATATCTGCTGGCGCAATACTTCAGGCATAAAAATGCGCAGAGCACGGATATGGAATTGGAACACCTGAAGAAGATCTATGCCGAGATAGGCGTCGTCAATGTGGCGATGGCATCGCGTCTGCGCAGCGTCAGCGTGGAGGATTCCACCGTCAATGCCGTCGTTCTGCTGGATATGTTCGCCAAGATGTTGCCTTACTCGATAGAGGATTCGCTGGAAGAAATACGGTATCTTTTTCTTCACCCTGCGGCATGATTCCCCTCCCAGATTTTTGATTGTCTGAAAAAACAATTCAGAAAATAATTCCAATCGGTTAATGTACCAAGCTGTAAAAGTTGAGAGTGCCTACATTGGGAACCGCTTCAAAAAATAGTCGAAAAATAATCTCCGGGTGCGGCAGGCATGCCTCCCTGCGCATGTTTGCGGCAGCCATCGTTTTTCAAATGTGCGCGTCAACCGTTTTTGCCGCAGGCGATTTGCCGAATCTGGATGAGGCGAGGCGTCTGCTGGATGAGGGCAAGGCTGAACAGGCGGCGGCGATTTTGGAAGGCGACCTGCTGAGCCGTGCAGGCGATGCGGATTACGACTATCTGCTCGGTCTGGCGTGGTACCGCTCCGGGCAGACGGGAAAGGCGATGTTCGCTTTCGAGCGGGTGTTGATGGCCGATCCGCGCAATGAGGATGCGCGGCTCAAGGCGGCGCAGATCAGCGCCGGGCGCGGCGATGCCGCGTATGCGCGGGAATTGTTGGTGCCGCTGGAGGGGCAGCCGCTCGCGACTGCGCAGCAGCAGGAGCTGGAAAAAATCCGCGCGGCGATCAAGGAGGCTGCAATGGGCGGGACGCTCTCGGTACGCGGGTATCTGCTCGGCGGATGCGGCGCGGACGACAACGTGACCAGCGGCCCCGCCCAGAGCGAGTTGCTCATCCCCGCGCTGGGGACGACACCGTTTGCGTTGGGAACGGCCAGAAAGGGCAGGGACATCGTCGGAACGCTGGAAGGCGGGCTGTCGTTGCAACAGGCCGTCGGCGAAGATACCTGGCTGACCGGCGAAAGCAGCCTGCATCAGGGCTTCAACCGCTTGCGCAAGGATGTCACCGAGAGCTACGTCAACCTCAACTTGGGGGTGCTCCGGCGCAGCGGCCGCGAATTTTTCGGGGCAGCAGTGCTGGCGCAGGATTTTCTGCTCGCCAACGCAAACTATCGCACCACTCTGGGCGGGCGCCTGAACTGGATACACGCTTTTGATAATGATTCTCTGCTGACCGCTTATGTCCAGCACCTCGCTTTCGATTACTCCGGCAATGCGCTGGATAACGCGACGCGCAGCATCGCCGGCTTCACGCACGAAACGACATTCGGCGACGATGCGGGCACCGTGCAGTACGGCGTGTACGGCGGGCGAGAGCTCGCCGCGAATCAGGCGCACTTCAGCTATCACCAGTTGGGCGGCAGCGTGGGCGGGAGTGTGGCGGCCGGCAAGGATCTCGCGTTTTCCGCCGGAGTGGTCTACGAAAAGCGCGGCTACGATGCGGTGGATGCCTTGTACCTGTATACCCGCAGCGATGCGGCGGTGAGCGCGGGCATCGCCGCCGACTACCGCCTGAGCGAGCGCTGGCATTTCATCCCGCGCTACACCTACACCCGCAACATTTCCAATATGGCGTTGTACGACTACACCCGCAATGCTTTCACACTGCAATTACGATGGGACTTCGACAATGAAAAAAATTGACTCCATGACGTATGCGATGCCTGATCTGCCGGCTTGCGTGCGGCAGTTTTTATTGGCCGCATTGGCCGCGCTGTTGCTTGGTATGACGACGCGCCCGGCGCTGGCCGCCGAAAGCGCGGGCGTGCTCCTCGCCTACACCGGCAAAGTCGAGATATTGCACGGCGAGGAAAAGCGCCCGCCCGCAAAACATGCCGACCTGTTCAGCGGCGACACCATTGTCACGGGGGACGGGCAGGCGCAGATCCGTTTTGCCGACGGCACGCTGCTCACCCTGTATCGCGACACGCGTTTTTCGGTGGACGATTACCACTACGGCAAAGGCGTCGGTGACCGAGCCCAGTTCAGTCTGGTGAACGGCGTGATGCACACGCTCACCGGCGAGATCGACAAAAAGAATTACCTGCTCAAAACGCGTCTGGCCAACCTTGGCGTGCGCGGCACGGAATACTCGGTGCAACTCGGTAACGTGCTGCATGTGAGCGTGGATCAGGGGCGCGTCGAGCTTGCCAACGCGGGCGGCACGATTCTGGTGGGCGCCGGGCAAAGCGCCATCGTGACCGGGGCGGATGTGATGCCCAAACCCGCGATGGGCGGCAAGATTGATTTGCGCATGCACGGCCCCGGCGGGCGGCATGACAAGGGGACGCCGGGGGCACCGCACCCGGATGCCGGACATCCGCCGGGCGCAGCTCTGCCTCCGGGCGGCGGGACGGGGGCGCTTGGCGGAGCCTCGCCACCACCACCTCCTCCTCCGCCACCGGGAACGCGAAATATTTCGCGTCAATCGGGAGGGCAGCAAACCCAGACAGGCGGACAGCAACTCCCGGGCGGCGGATTGCCTCCGGGAGGAGGCTTGCCACCGCCGGGCGGGTTGCCACCGCCGCCGGGGCCATGAGGTCATTCGCAGTTGATTGGTCATGACTGATACCCTGCCCAAGCAGCGGCACCTGCCGCGCTTTGCCGCGTTCGCGCTGCGCGTGCTGCTCCCGGCTGCCGTAATCGCGCTGGCGCTGTTCATTCAGTTCACCGATCCGCAGTTCCGCGCGCGCATACGCGAGAACGCCTTCGACCAGTTGCAGTCGTTCGCGCCCCTGTCTTATCGCGACGAGCTGCCTGTCCGGGTGGTCGCCATCGACGACGCGAGTCTGAGCGGTATCGGTCAATGGCCGTGGCCGCGCACCGTGCTGGCCGAGATCATCGACCGGCTCACCGCAATGGGCGCGCGCGTGGTGGTGCTCGACATGGTGTTGTCGGAAGCGGATCGTACTTCGCCCGAGCAAGTGGTCGCGTTCTGGCCGCAGCAGCGCGCTTTGCAGGACGCGCTCAAACACATTCCTTCGCACGACCAAGTATTGGCGCAGAGTTTCGCGCGCAGCCGTGTCGCCATCGGTTTTCCCATCGAGCCTGTCGCCGTCAGCGCGACGCTGCCGCCCGCCAAAGCGCGCTTCCTCAGCTACGGCGGTAATGCCGCCGATTGGCTGCCGCATTACGGCGGCGGTCTCGCCAGCCTGCCGCAACTTACTGCCGCCGCCGCAGGCAGCGGCGCCATCTCGCTGCAACCGGGTAGCGACGGCGTGCTGCGCGCGGTGCCGCTGCTGTATCAAGTGCGCGACACGCTCTATCCCGGCCTGGGGCTGGAAGCGCTGCGCCTGTTCGGCGGCTTCGACAATCTCGCGCTGCAAGTTGCCGTGCCTGCCGCTGGCAAAGTGCCCGGTATCATCGGCGTCGGCTTGGGCAACGATACCTTCCTGCCCACCGCGCTCGACGGGCAAGTCTGGCTGCACTTCCGTCCGTTGGCGCCGGAGCGTTATGTGTCGGCGCAAGACGTGCTTGCGGACAAAGTCGAGACGGGCAAGATTAAAGACCATATCGTGTTCGTCGGCGCAACCGCCAAGGGCTTGGGCGACAACATCTACAGCCCGCTCGGTGAACTTATCCCCGGCATCGAAGGCCATGTGCAACTGGTGGAGCAATTGCTGACCGGAGACATGCTGCTGCGTCCCGCGTGGGAGAACGATCTGGTGGTGGTGACGCTGCTGCTTACCTGGCTGCTGCTGTGGTGGTTGCTGGTACGCTTCCGTCCGGTGTGGTCGGTATTGCTCACAGCGCTGGTGGTGGCGGGGTTGCTCGGTTTGTCCGTGTGGCTGTTCACCGCAAAACAATTGCTGCTCGATCCGTTCTATCCGGCGCTGGCGGTGAGTGCCCTGTTCGTCGCGATGATGGTGCCGCGCTATCTGCAAACCGAGTGGGAGCAGCGCTGGATACGCGATGCTTTCTCGCGCTACGTCTCGCCCAACCGCGTCAAACATTTGCAAGAGAACCCGCAGGAGTTGGCATTGGGCGCGGTGTACCGCGAATGCTCGTTCGTGATGAGCGACTTGGAGGGCTTCACGCCGCTCATGGAAAAGTACGCGCCGGACAGGCTGGCGAACCTGCTCAACGAATATCTGGAAGGCATGATCCAGATCGCCTTCCGCCACGACGGCACGCTGGACCGTATCGTGGGCGATGCGGTGGTGGTGATGTTCTCGGCACCCTTGGTGCAGCCCGACCATGCGGCGCGCGCCTTGGCCTGTGCTGTGGAGATGGATGCCTTCGCGCGCGATTGCGCGCGCCGCCAGCGCGAACAGGGCATCCCCTTCGGGCGCACGCGCATCGGCGTCAACACCGGTAACGTGCTCATCGGCAATTTCGGCGGCAAGACCATGCTCGACTACCGCGCGCTGGGCGATCCCATCAACACCGCCGCGCGGCTGGAATCCATCAACAAGCAACTCGGCACGCACATCTGCGTGAGCGGCGCGACTGTGGCGCAGTACGCGGGATTCATCGGCCGTCCGTCCGGGCGTCTGGTGTTGAAAGGCAAGACCGAGGCCATCGTTACCTACGAGCCGCTCACGGCGGAGCAGATGGGACATCCGAACATCGTCGAATATCTGGATGCCTATGCGTTGATGGAAGCCGAATCGCCCGCTGCGCCGGAAGCGTTCCGCCAGTTGGCGGAAAGGTATCCCGAGGATCCGCTCGCCGCTTACCATGCGAAAAGACTGGCGGCGGGAGAGCGGGGCAGCACCGTGGTGATGACGAGCAAGTAGACGCGCGAGTTGCCGCCTATACTGCCGCAACAATTTGAAAACGAGAGGAGATGATCTTGTCAGACACGCCTGTTGAACTCACCCTTGAAGATGCCGCCAAAACCGTCAAGCAACTCATGCGCGAACGCGATACCAAGATACTCGCCGATATGCAATGGATGAGCAGCAACATGCAGCCGACCGGGAGCGAAGCGGAAGCGCTAGTCAAAGAGCGCGACAGCAAGATCGCGCACCGCAACCAAGTACTGTATTGCGTGGGCATCTTGGCCAAGGATGAATTCAAATACACGGACATCGAGGCACTCATCCGCCGGCGTTTCCCCCGAACCAACCAAGGTGCCGTGCTGAACGTGGCGCATGCCATGTCTGAGTTGGCGAATGACAAGACAGGTATTCTGAAGCGCACGCCCAAAGGCGATGGCTACATGCTCAAAGACCCGGTGTTTCGCGCCGCCATCGGCAACATGCTGCGTTGCGCGGACGATAGCGAGGCGGTGGAAAAAGTTGTTAGCGGCGGCAACTAAAGCAAAAGGGGCGGCACTCGCCGCCCCTTCTTCACTTCAGCCCGGATTGTCCCTTAGGCTTGGAAGCCGCTCCCGCAATTGATATAGACCCCAATGGTTTATCTTGGGTCAATACTTCACGCAGTTCCGGCCTTCCGCTTTGGCGCGATACAGTTGCGCATCGGCAGCGGCGATCAGTGATTGCACCGTGGCGCCCGCTTGGTTCATCGCCAGCCCGATAGAGATGGTGATGCCGGGCAATTCCGCGCCGTCGCTGGAGCAGATGGTTTTCTGCGCCGTGTTCTGGCGTATGCGTTCCGCCGCGACGATGGCCTCTTCCTTGCCTGTGTTCGGCAGTATCACCAGAAATTCTTCGCCGCCGTAACGCGTGGCGAAATCGTAAGGACGCACCGTCGTCTTGAGCACGTTGCCCATCGCGATGAGCGCCTGATCGCCGCCCAAGTGCCCCTGCGTATCGTTGTATTTCTTGAAGTGATCCACGTCGATCAGCAAAATGCTCAAAGGCTGATCGCCCTTGGCCGCCTGCTCCAGCAGACGCGCCAGCGCGTTATCCAGCCAGCGGCGGTTGTATAGCCCCGTCAGTGCGTCCACATTGGCGTGGTCGGTCAGCTCCCAAATCTGCAAACGGTCTTTCACGATGCGTTGCGTGTTCGCCCGCATCCACTGCGTCATCAAGCGCAGCAAATTGCCCGCGACCGGGCTGGTGTTGGCAACGAGATCGTGCAGCATGTCGCGGTGGATGGGGAACACGCGGCTGTTCTCCCGCGCGATGACATAAGCGGAAGGCGGCGTGCCGTCAATGATGGAAATTTCCCCGACGGAAACGCCCTTGCTCAGCTCGCGTATCGGTGGGGAATCGAGCGAACCGAAATGCACGGCGAGCTTGCCCGAGAGTAGCAGGTACACATGATGGTTCTCCATGTCCGGCGAGAGCAGCAACTCCCCCTCGTTCAACTCCATCGGGTCGGATTGTTCCAGCACCAGTTGGATAACGGCTTCCGGCACATCGCGAAACAACTCGGACTGCGCCAGTTCTTGGGTTAAAACACTCATCGGAATTCCTTATGGTTTTTTACCGGGCGAACCTTAATTCATTGGGGGTTTTAGTTCAATAGAGGCGAGGGTCTAGATATTTAACGCAACAAATAAAAACGACACCGCGAGGGTGTCGTTTTTATTTTTTGGTGGAGGCGGGGGGAATTGAACCCCCGTCCGCGAGCACTCTACAGATAGTTCTACATACTTAGTCTAGTTATTTAATTTTATCCGGCAGACGCCAACCGACAGGCTGCTGCAGGACGAGTCACCTTAGTTTTAGCTTCGTACAAAGTAACCCTGCACGACACGATTCTGTGTAAATGACCTCACTCATCGCGGCATTACTGCCTTGAGCCCCTCCACAGACAGCAGGGTGTGAGGTCTAACCGGTTAAGCGGCTAGAGCGTACTTTTCGTCGTTTGCGACTATTGGTTTTCCAGCTGATTTACGAGGTTGCGGGTCCTCGGTATGCCCTACGCTGCTTTGCAACCCACGTCGAAGCCAGGTCGCCCCCGGTTCTGGTTGGTACTAAGCGGGGCGGATTGTAGCAGGTGGCGGGGTGCTATGTCAGGCGGCTTTGTGTTTTTGCAGGAAGCGGGTGACGTGGCGGTCGGCTTTGGTGGCGTGGGAGGAGAACCAGTCGAGCAGGAGTAGCTGGGTGCGGAACGAGAGGTAGCGCGGGTCGTCGATACCGGCCTGAGTTTTTTTCTCCAGATCGCGGAAGTTTTCGATGAAGCGTTTGTGCTCTTGCAGATGGCTTTCGGTGAAGGGGTATTTGTGTTCCAGCATCAGCTCTTCTTCGATGCGGAAGATGTTTTGCGTGTGTTCGGCGAGGAAGGCAAAGATGTCGCGGAAGCAGTCGGTGTTGCCTTGTTTTATCTGCGCGGTGAGGATGTTGATCTGTTCGAGCAGTTTGCGGTGGGCGGTGTCGAGCGGTTCGAGTCCGGTGAGGAATTCGTCTTTCCATATCAGGCCGGTGTCGAGTTCGCCCGTAGTCAGGTGTTGCCCGGTGGTCTGGTATTCGTGGCAGCGCTCGAGGTAGATGAGCGCGGGGTAGTCGTTCGGCGCCATTTCCACGCATTTCTTGAGCAATTCGATGGCGCGCGGGATGTCTTTCAGGTGATAGAAGGCGATGGCTTCATCGAACAGCGGCTGGCAGGCGAGCTTGCTGTTGCGCAGTTCAGGCGGGTCATTGTCGAACACTTCGTAGATGGAGAGCGGCTGCGATTTGCCTTTGACGCGGATGCGGTCGAGGAAGCGGATGTGATACTTGTCCGGGTTGACCAGATCATAGAGGGTGTTCTGGCTGATGATGAGCGGCGCGTGATAGGTCTTGGTGGCTTCTTCGAGGCGCGCGGTGAGGTTCACCGCATCGCCGATCACGGTACTGTCCATGCGGTTGATACCGCCCACGGTGCCGATCATGACCATGCCGGTGTTGAGGCCGATGCCGATCTGGATGGGGATGTAACCGGCGCGGATACGTCCCGCGTTGTAGAAGCTCAGGCGTTCCAGCATGGCGATGGCGCCGCTCACGGCGTCGTCCGCGCCGTGGGCGAACAGCGCCATGATGGCGTCGCCGATATATTTGTCGATGATGCCGCGATGTTTGCTGATGACCGGCTCCATCTGGCTCAGGTAGGAGTTGATGAACTCGAAGTTCTCCGCCGGGGTCATGGATTCGGACAAGGGCGTGAAGTCGCGGATGTCGGAGAACATGATGGTCATCTTGCGCTCGACTTGGTCGCCGAGTTTGACATCGACGATGCTTTTGACTTCGAGCAGGTTGAGCAGTTGGTGCGGCACCAGTCGTCCGTAGGCGATTTCGGTTTGCTGTAGCAGCGTCAGCGCTTGCTGGTGGGCGTAGATAACTTTGTGGAGTATTTCCTGAATGCTGTCCGGCGTGGGCGCAACGGGGTCTTGGTCGTGCCCTGTTGGTTTGCTCTCATCGTTCATGCGCTCACTCCGAAGATATTTTTTGTTGTGACGGGATGATACCGCCGATTATGCTTCTATGTAACGCAGCAATTCGAGCGGGGCGGTCACCGCTCCGGCGGCTTGCCATGTGGCGAGATCGGTCTGCGGGGCGATGTAGCCGTAGCGGGCGATGATGCCGCGCATATTGGCCGCGTTGGCCGCTTCCATGTCGCGCTTGTCGTCGCCCAGATACAGGCAGTGTTCGGGTGCTGTGCCGATCAAGCGGGCGGCGTGCAGCATCGGCATGGGGTGAGGCTTGGCGTGGGCGCAGGTGTCACCGCTCACTAGGCAGGCGGCGCGCGAGGCCATACCCAGCGCCTGCATCAGCGGCAGGGTGAAGCGCTGCGGCTTGTTGGTGACGATGCCCCACGGCAGCTTGCGTTGCTCGATCGCGGCGACCAGCTCGCCCATTCCGGCGAACAGCGCGGTGTGGTCGCAGATGTGTGCGGTGTAGTGCGCGAGGAATGCGTCGCGCAGCGCAGCGAAGCGGGGGGCGTCCGGGGCGATGCCAAAGCCCAGACTGAGCAGCCCCGCCGAGCCGTGCGAGGCTTGCAGGCGGCTCACTTCTATGGGCAGCGGCGGCTTGCCGTGCTGCGCGAGTACATGGTTGAGCGCGGCGCCGAGGTCAGGGGCGGTGTCGGCAAAGGTTCCGTCGAGGTCGAACAGTACGGCTTTAATCACGACGGCAAGCGACCATGTAATTCACGTCGGTGTCTTTGCCCAGCGAATAGGTTTTGCTCAGCGGGTTGTAGCTCATGCCGGTGAGGTCGTTCACGTTCAGCCCCGCGTTGCGGCTCCACTGCGCCAGCTCCGAAGGTTTGATGAACTTGGCGTAATCGTGCGTGCCGCGCGGCAGCATGTTCAGCACGTATTCCGCGCCAATCACGGCGAACAGGTAAGACTTGGCGTTGCGGTTGAGCGTGGAGAAAAAAACATAACCGCCGGGGCGCACGAGTTGGGCGCAGGCGCGCACTACGCTTTGCGGATCGGGCACATGCTCCAGCATCTCCATGCAGGTGACCACGTCGAAGGAGGCCGGGCGCTCGGCGGCGAAATCTTCCACGGCGACCTTGCGGTATTCCACCTGTTTGCCGCTTTCCAGCAGATGCAGCTTGGCGACTTGCAGCGGCTTGTCGCCCAAGTCGATACCCGTGACCTGTGCGCCCATGCCCGCCATGCTTTCCGACAGAATTCCGCCGCCGCAGCCCACATCCAGCACGGTCTTGCCCGAGAGTCCGGCGATGCGCTCGATGTAGTCCAGACGCAACGGGTTGATCTCGTGCAGCGGTTTGAATTCACTGTTGGCATCCCACCAGCGATGGGCGAGCTGGCTGAATTTTTCGATCTCGATCGGGTTTGCGTTGGACATGGTGATGGTCTTCGGGTGGCTAAAGTGGGGCGGAATGTAGCAAAACTGGCCTTGGGCGGCTAGCCAATTTTGCTTTGGCTCGAAGTGGGGCGGCGTGATAAACTCGCCCGCTGTTTTTTAAGCCTTTTAGGAAGCCGCCACAGATGGATCAATTCGCTAAAGAAACACTGCCCGTCAGTCTCGAAGAGGAGATGCGCAAGTCGTACCTCGAATATGCCATGAGCGTGATCGTTGGGCGTGCGCTGCCCGATGCGCGCGACGGCCTGAAGCCGGTGCATCGGCGCGTGCTGTTCGCCATGCACGAGCTTTCCAACGACTGGAACCGCGCTTACAAGAAATCGGCGCGTATCGTCGGCGACGTAATCGGTAAGTACCATCCGCACGGCGACACGGCGGTGTACGACACCATTGTGCGTATGGCGCAGGATTTTTCGCTGCGCTACCCGCTGGTGGACGGGCAGGGTAACTTCGGTTCGGTGGACGGCGACAACGCGGCGGCGATGCGTTACACCGAAATCCGCATGGCGCGTATCGCGCACGAATTGCTGGCCGATCTGGATAAAGAGACGGTGGACTTCGGGCCGAACTACGACGGCTCCGAGCAGGAGCCGCTGGTGTTTCCGGCGCGCTTCCCCAATTTGCTGGTGAACGGTTCGTCCGGTATCGCCGTGGGTATGGCGACCAACATTCCGCCGCACAATCTTTCCGAAGTGATCGACGGCTGTTTCGCGCTGTTGAAGAACCCCGAGATCGACATCGAAGAACTGATCGACATCATTCCCGCGCCGGACTTCCCGACGGCGGGTTTCATCTACGGCTTGGCGGGTGTGAAGGAAGGCTACCGCACCGGTCGCGGTCGCGTGGTGATGCGCGGTCGCACTCACTTCGAGGACTTGGATAAGGCCGGCACACGTCAGGCTATTGTTATCGACGAGCTGCCGTATCAGGTCAATAAGGCCAATTTGCTTATCAAAGTGGGCGAGCTGGTACGCGAGAAAAAGATCGAAGGCATCACCGAAATTCGCGACGAGTCGGACAAGTCCGGTATGCGCGCGGTGATCGAATTGCGTCGCGGCGAAATGCCGGAAGTGGTGCTCAACCACCTCTACAAGCAGACGCAATTGCAGGACAGCTTCGGTATGAACATGGTGGCCTTGCTCGACGGCCAACCCAAGCTGCTCAACTTGAAAGAGTTCCTCGATGCGTTCCTGCGCCACCGCCGCGAAGTGGTGACGCGCCGCACGATATTCGAGCTGCGCAAAGCGCGCGAGCGCGGCCATATTCTGGAAGGACTGGCGGTCGCGCTGTCCAATGTGGACGAGATCATCGCGCTGATTAAGGCGGCGGCGACTCCGGCCATCGCCAAGCAGGAACTGATGGCAAAGTCGTGGCGCTCGTCGCTGGTGGAAGAGATGCTCTCCCGCGTGAGCGATGCCTCGCGTCCCGAAACTTTGTCGCCCGAGTTCGGCATGGTGGGCAGCGGCAATCAGCGCGCTTACAAACTTTCCGATGTGCAGGCGCAGGCGATCCTGGAATTGCGTCTGCAACGCTTGACCGGCTTGGAGCAGGACAAGATCGTCGGCGAGTACCGCGAAGTGATGGAGAGAATCACCGACCTGCTCGATATTCTGGCCAAACCGGAACGTGTGACGCAGATCATCAGCGACGAGTTGGTGGCGATCAAATCGCAATATGGCGACAAGCGCCGCAGCGAGATCATCACTCACACGCAAGACATGAGCATGGAAGACTTCATCGCACCGGAAGACGTGGTGGTGACCCTGTCGCACGGCGGCTATATGAAGGCGCAGAAGCTGGACGAATACGCCGCGCAGAAACGCGGCGGACGCGGCAAGCAGGCGGCTTCGACCAAGGAAGACGACTTCGTCGATAACCTGTTCATCGCCAACACGCACGATTACATCCTGTGCTTCTCCAGCCGCGGTCAGGTGTACTGGCTCAAGGTGTACGACGTGCCGCAGGGCACGCGCATCTCGCGCGGCAAGCCGATTGTGAATCTGCTGCCGCTGGAGCCGGACGAGAAGATCAACGCCATCCTGCCGGTGAAGGAATTCTCCGAAGACAAGTTTGTGTTCTTCGCCACCAGCGACGGTACGGTGAAGAAGACCCCGCTGACCGAATTCGCCAACCCGCGCAAAGCCGGCATCATCGCCATCAACCTGGACGAGGGCGACTTCCT
>JBBIJL010000018.1:0-20348 GCA_037446005.1 Gallionellaceae bacterium
CGCGATCTCGATGGTGTGGACCTATCTGAATGCGGTTGAATTCGCTTCCGTGTGGTACAGCCACGATCAGGCCTCCAAGGATGTGCTGATCCAGAAAGCCACCGGTCCTTATGCGCCGTTCTGGTGGATGATGATTTTCTGCGGTTCCGTAGTGCCGCTGACGCTCGCATTCAAGCGCTTTCAGTCCAATATTCCGGTGCTGTTTGCGGTGTCGCTGTTGCTGAATCTGGGCATGTGGCTGGAGCGCTGGATGATTGTCACGCCGACGTTCTCGCACGGTTATTACCCGTGGACATGGGATCACGATCAATTCCCGAGCCTGCTGCAATGGGGCATGGTGTTCGGTAGCTTTGGCTGGTTCACTTTGTTGTTCATGGTGTTCTGCAAGGTATTCCCCTCCGTTTCCATGTATGAAGTGAAGGAGATGGTGTACCACCGCAGTTTGGCGTCGAAGAAAAACGAGTTCGCAGAAGAGAAGGGAGCGCACTGATGAGCCAACATCACATACTGGCCCTGTTCAGCAATTTCGATGAGGCCGAAGCGGCGATCGCGGAATTGCGCTCATCGACCATCAAGGGCTTTAATTTTGACGACCTGATCATGAAGTCGCCTATCGAGCATCATGAGGTGGAAGAGGTGTTGGGTCATCGCTCCGCGAACGTGCAATGGTTTACTTTAGGCGGATCTATCTTGGGTGGTTTGCTGGGATTCTTTTTGATTTCCGGCGCGCAGGCCAACTTTTTCGCGCAGATGAAAGGGGGCAAGCCTATCGTGCCGATCCCTCCCAATTTTGTGCTGACTTACGAGATGTTTATTCTGGGCGGCGTGTTTATTTCGGTGCTGGGCTTCTTGGTATGCGCGGGGCTGCCGGCTAAACGTTCGCCGTTGTATAGCGCCAAAGTCTCGGAAGACCAGATCGGCCTGCTGGTTAAAGTTGACCAGTCCGCTGTGGCGACCATCAAGGCAATATTTACCAAGCATCAAGCATTGGAGATTCAGGAAGAGGCGGGGAAATGAGAAAACTATCCTTAGCAATTGTATTGTTGTTAACACCGGCGCTGGCGCAAGCGTGGCCGTGGTCGCAGGATATGGCCAATCAGCCAAGCGCAAAGCCGCAGGAGAGCGTCGATCCGGCTAATCCCGGCATGAAGGTTTTCCCCAAGCGCTCGGTCCCGGCTCCGGGGACGACGACTATCGTCAAGGATATGGCGGCCGCCGATAAGCTGAAGAACCCTGTCGCAGCAGATGCCAAGTCTATTGCGACCGGTGCCAGATTATTCGAGATTTACTGCGTTCCCTGTCACGGTAAAGCCGGGCAGGGCGACGGTCTGGTGGGGGCGAAGCTCGCTTTGCAGCCCTATAACTTGGCCGAGCAGCGCACTCGCGAGCGTAGCGATGGCTTTATCTGGGGCTACCTGACATTTGGCGGAGCGGTTATGCCGACCTACGGCAACGACCTGTCTCCGACCGAGCGTTGGCACGTGGTCAACTATGTGCGCAAAGTTGTGCAAAATGCACAAGCTCCTGCGTCTGTAGCCAAGAAATAAGGGAGACGACGGAATGATTTCTTATAGCAACTGGGCTGTTTTGTCGGTCAATTTTCTGGTGGTACTGTGCCTTGCATTTAGCGGCGTGGCGCTATGTTCGGTACTGTATTTGGTCGGCGCGAAATGGCGTTTCGAAGTACGCCAATTGGCGGTATCTTTGTTCGCATTGTTCCCGCTTGCGCTGGTGATGCTGATTATCCTACTGGTCGGTGGAGAACATACTTTCCCATGGATCGGTCACACGACACATGGCGAAAATGTGCATATGCCGGGGTGGTACACCTTGCCTCTGTTGGCTGCGCGCGAAATCATCGGCATGTTGACGGTGATGTACCTGTCCTGGATTTTCATCAAGCGTCAGGAACTGAGCGAGCGTAGCGCGGAAGACGCCGCGCGTTTCCACCACATCGCGACTTGGATTCCGTTCTTCTACGTGCTTTACGGTACGATGGTGGCGTGGGACTTTGAGATGACGCTGAAGCCGGCTTGGCATAGCGCGATTTACGGCATGCAGGTCATTATCAGCAACTTCGGGATGTTCCTCGCTTTCATGACGATCTGGATATACGTGCTGAATACGCGCGACAAACTGGTGAATCAGGTGAAAGACTACATCTACAACTATATGGCGCAGATGATGTTGTCCTTCACGCTGTTGTGGATGTATACCTTCTTTGCGCAGTACCTGACGATATGGTACGGCAACATCGGCGACGAAGTGGATCGCGTGATGGCAATGCAAAACGGTGATTACAGCGTGCTGTGGTGGGCTATGGTGTTCCTGAAATTTGTGATCCCATTCGTGGTATTGTCCTTCCCCGGGCCGCGTCATTCGCCGACGGTCATTTTGGGTATTGCCGGAGGGATTATTTTGGGCACGATATGCGAGAGATATACATGGATTGCCGGCATTAACGGTACGGGTACGATCCCTGTGCTGTGGGGTGTCGTCGTGACCGCCGTGGTTGCATTTGCAGGTTATAAATTGGTCGGTGGGGCGATGCGTCGCAACCACCTGATAAAAGGTTGAGTCGCGCTATGATGACACTCTATTCGGGAACCGTTTGTCCCTACAGCCATCGCTGCCGTATCGTGCTGTTCGAAAAAGGCATGGATTTTCAGGTGATTGATGTGGACGTATTCAATAAGCCGGAAGATCTTGCGGTAATGAATCCGTATAACAAAGTGCCTGTGTTGGTCGAGCGTGATTTGATTCTTTATGAAGCCAATATCATCAATGAATACATTGATGAACGTTTTCCTCATCCGCAGTTGATGCCTGCCGATCCGGTGATGCGTGCCCGCGCACGTTTGTTTTTGCACCGTTTTGAGCAAGAGCTGTTTTGCCATATTGACGGCTTGGAAAGCGGAGTTGCGAAGACCGTGGAGAAGGCCAGAGTGGCCGTGCGCGAAAATCTGACGCAAATCGCGCCTGTGTTTACCAAGCAGAAATATATGCTGGGTGACGAATTCTCCATGCTGGACGTGGCGATCGCTCCCTTGCTGTGGCGGCTGGATCACTATGGCATCCAGTTGGATAAAGAGGCTGCTCCGTTGATGAAATATGCCGAACGGTTGTTTTCCCGGCCGGCTTATAGCGAAGCAATGACACCGTCCGAAAAAGCGATGCGTAAGTGAGTGAGCTGTCCACCAAGCCCTATCTGATTCGTGCGATTTACGATTGGTGTGCCGATAGCGGTTTAACGCCGTACTTGGCTGTGCAGGTGGATGAGTACACGCAGGTGCCGATGGGCTACGTGAAAGACGGCAAGATTGTCTTGAATATCAGCGTGGACGCAGTTCGAAATCTGCACATGGGCAACGAGGACATTAGTTGCAGCGGACGCTTTGGCGGAGTCTCGCATCAGATCATGGTTCCGATAGTGGCTGTGATGGGGATATTCGCCAAGGAAAACGGACAAGGGCTGGTGTTCCAAGGCCAAGAATCGTCTCCGACGCTGAGCGTTTCTGTCGAAAACAAATCTGGCGACGATGATGAGCCGCCTGACGCCCCAGCTCCGCAAGGCAAGCCCAAACTCAGGGTTGTGAAATAAAAAGAGCCAGTCAGATTTTTTGTGTGCGCGAGGTCATGAGATGATGAAGAGAGGAGCAACTCATGACCCTAGCAATGAGCAAGAAACCCAAGACACCGAAGTCCCCCAAGCTATTTCCTGATGAACTCATCGACCGACTGCTGGCACAGGTCGAGAACAAGGATGCCGAATCCATTCTCGGCGAATCCGGCCTTGCCGGGCTGCTTAAGAAGCAACTGGCCGAACGCATGCTGGCGGCGGAGCTGAGCCATCACCTGGCCAGCGAGGCCGATCAAGGCAAGTCTGGCAATCACCGGAACGGCAGCAGCCCCAAGACCGTCCTGACGCCCAACGGCGAGATGGAACTGGATATACCGCGCGACCGGCATGCCACCTTCGAGCCACAACTGGTCGCCAAGTATCAGCGGCGTCTGCCCGGCTTCGACGATCATGTCATCAGCATGTATGCCCGAGGCATGAGCGTGCGCGAGATTCAGGGGCATTTGCTGGAGTTGTACGGGCTGGAAGTCTCGCCTGACCTGATCTCCACCGTCACCGACGAAGTGCTGGCAGAAGTCGAGCAGTGGCAGCAACGCCCGCTGGAAGCGACGTATGCCATCGTCTATTTCGATGCGCTCCGCCTGAAGATTCGCGATGAAGGCACCGTCAGGAACAAGGCGGTCTATCTTGCGCTGGGCATCCGAGCCGATGGGCGCAAGGAGGTGTTGGGGTTGTGGATCGAGCAGACCGAAGGAGCCAAGTTCTGGCTCAAGGTGTTCAACGAGCTCAAGAATCGCGGGCTGACCGACATCCTGATCGCCGTGGTCGATGGCCTGCGCGGCTTCCCAGAAGCCATCGAAGCCGTTTATCCGGAAGCGCAAATTCAGACCTGCATCGTGCATCTGATCCGTAACTCGCTCAACCTCGCCAGCTGGAAGGATCGCAAGGCGCTGGCGGCGGCGCTCAAGCCCATCTACCAAGCCGCTACCGCGGATACGGCGGCGACCGCCCTGGATGCATTCGCCGAAGGTGAATGGGCCAACGATTCCCGACGGTGTCCGCCATGTGGCGCAGGCAGTGGGAGCAAGTCATCCCGTTCTTCGCCTATCCGCCGGAGGTGCGCAAGATCATTTACACCACCAACGCCATCGAGAGCATGCACATGCAGTTGCGCAAGATCGTCAAGAACAGGGGGCACTTCCACAGCGACGAAGCAGCCAGCAAACTGCTCTACCTGGCCTTGCGCAACATCGAGAAAGACTGGAAGATGCCTCCCATTACTTGGAAGCAGGCGGCCAACCAGTTTGCCATCCTGTTCGGTGATCGTTTTACAAACGCCTTACGCTGAGTTTTTTAACCAATGACCTCAGCACACAGAATTTCTGACACTACCAATAAAAAAAGCCGTGGATAACCTCCACGGCTTTTTTACTGGGTACGGCGATTACTTATTCAAATCAACCGCGATAAATTTAGCCAGAGTTGCGATTTGCGCGTCATTGGCACCCAAACCACGTGCAGGCATCGGGCTCATTTTCCAGCCAAACTGTCCGCCTTTGGTGATGTTCTCAATCAAGGTCTTTTCTGCATCAGCCTTACCTTTGTACTTGGCGGCAACATCGCTCCAAGCAGGCCCCACTGTTTTCTTGCTGATCGAGTGACATGCGCCACACTTAGATTTGCCCTCTGCTGGCATATCTACAGCCATCGCATTACCTGCAATCAGTAAACCTGCTACTGCCAAACTAACGGTGATCGTTTTCATAATTTACTCTCAATTTAGGTTGTTGAAAAAACTACAAAAGAACATGCCAGCCCCTCCAACCTCGGCACGTTGCTTTATCGAAATGTTAATTCAATGTCAAAATTGTGTCAAAAATGAGTTTAATCTGGGTTAATATAACCGTGCTATCTATATGGCTTATGAACGGAGGAATTATGAAAATTGGGATGTTGGCAGTGGGGCTGTTATTAACTGCGTTGTCACTTAATGCGCAGGCTACGGAAAATCCGGGCGGATCAAATCCATCAGCAACAACTCTGCCGGGAGCGGATGAAGTTAGCTTTAAGCGAGATGTGCAGCCCATTCTCCATGATTATTGCGTGAATTGTCATGAGCCGGGAGGACGCGGCTACCTTAAGAGTGGTCTCGATCTGACTTCGTATCAAGGCACGATGAAAGGCACGGTATTTGGCAAGGTCGTTATTCCCGGAAATAGCGAAGACAGTACGTTCACCAAATTGCTTACCGGTACCAACAAGGGTTTAAAAATGCCGATGGGGCTGAACAGTAGTGGCACCTTGGATCGCAAGTACATTTTGACTTTGAGGAAGTGGGTCAAACAAGGGGCAAAAGATAACTAAAGTTGGTTTCTCAAGCAGGGCCCAAATTTATTGGGACTGGTATTGATAGCAAGCGAACTGGTTCGGCTCCGGCTTAACAATCAATAGTGATTTACAGAAAGGGAAAAGGGCATGGCTGAAAATGTGGATCATAGCAAAAGGAATTGGCTCATCGCGGCCACTGTGGGAGCGGGCGGTGTTGCAGCGGCAGGCATGGCTGTACCGTTTGTACTAAGTCTGAAACCCAGCGAGAGAGCTAAAGCGGCGGGGGCTCCGGTGGAGGTGGATATCAGCGCTATACAGCCGGGCACAATGATTAGCGTGGAGTGGCAGGGCAAGCCAGTGTGGATTGTGCATCGCAGTAAAGAAATGCTCGAGCTGCTGGGTAAGCATGATGCCGATTTGGTTGATCCAGCTTCTTCCGCTCAACAACAGCCGGCTTATTGCAATAACCCTACCCGTTCGATAAAACCAGAGATACTGGTCGTGTTAGGTATCTGTACGCATCTTGGTTGCTCTCCGACCTTCCGCCCAGATATCGCCCCAGCAGACTTAGGGGCGAATTGGGCTGGCGGTTGGTTCTGCCCTTGTCACGGTTCGCGCTTTGATCTGGCGGCGCGCGTGTTCAAGGGGGCTCCAGCACCGACGAATTTGATCATTCCTCCGCATAAATATTTGAGTGAGTCGCGCTTATTGATCGGCGACGATGGCAAAGGAGCTGCAGCATGATGAAATTACTCTCCAAATTGATCGGATGGATTGATGAGCGTTTCCCCCTAATTTCAACATGGAAGGCGCACCTTTCCGAATACTATGCCCCGAAAAATTTTAATTTTTGGTATTTCTTTGGCGGACTTGCGTTGCTGGTGCTGGTCATCCAAATAGTGAGCGGCATTTTTTTGACCATGAACTACAAACCGGATGCGCAGCTCGCTTTTGCTTCGGTCGAGTACATCATGCGTGATGTAGAAGGCGGCTGGATATTGCGCTATATGCACTCCACCGGCGCCTCGATGTTCTTCATTGTGGTTTACCTGCACATGTTCCGTGGCTTGATGTACGGCTCGTATCGCAATCCGCGGGAATTGTTGTGGATTATCGGTGTGGTCATCTATCTGGCTTTGATGGCGGAGGCATTCATGGGCTATCTGTTGCCATGGGGGCAGATGTCGTTTTGGGGTGCGCAGGTGATCGTTAATCTGTTCTCGTCGGTGCCGTTCATCGGCCACGATCTGGCTATCCTGATCCGCGGAGACTATGTGATTTCCGATGCCACGCTGAATCGTTTTTTTGCCCTGCATGTGATTGCCATTCCGCTATTGTTGGTGGGAATCGTTTTTCTGCATCTGGTTGCTTTGCATGCAGTGGGTTCAAACAACCCGGACGGTATCGAAATCAAGAAACATAAGGATGCGAACGGAAAACCGCTGGATGGTATTCCCTTCTTCCCATATATGGTCGTCAAGGATGCGGTTGCCGCGGTCATTTTCCTGATTGTGTTCAGTGCGGTGATATTTTACGCACCGGAAATCGGTGGCTATTTCTTGGAGGATAACAATTTTGTTCCCGGTAATCCCATGAAGACGCCAGAACATATCGCGCCGGTATGGTATTTCACCCCTTTCTACGCAATCCTGCGTGCGGTGCCGCCGTTGTTCGGTTCGCAATTCCCCGGTGTAGTGGCGATGGGCGTCGCTACGGTGATCTTTTTCTTCCTACCTTGGCTAGATCGCGGCAAAGTTAAGTCGATCCGTTACCGCGGTCCGATCTACAAGGCATTCCTAGCCGCCTTCGTGGTGAGCTTCATCGGACTCGGCTACTTGGGCATGCTGCCTTCAACTCCAACCTACACCGTGCTCTCGCGCATCTTGTCGGTGGTGTACTTTTCGTTCTTCTTCCTGATGCCGTGGTACACCAAGATCGACAAGTGCAAGCCCGAGCCTGATCGCGTGACATCCAAATAATTGAGAGAGGTTCGTTGACATGAATTTAATCAAAAAAATAGTGGCGCTGCTGCTGGTTGCACCCGCCATGGCGATCGCCAGTACTGAAATTCATTTGGACAGGGCGCCCGTCAATTTGGGTGATCGGGAATCATTGCAGCGTGGTGCAAAGCTGTTCACTTCGAGATGCCTAGCTTGTCATGGTGCCAATCAAATGCGTTACAACCGTTTGTTTGATATCGGCATGAATGAAGAGCGGATCAAGAAAGAAATAGAGCTGCCGGAAGACGTGAAGATTACTTCAAAAATGCAGTCTGCAATGGATGTCAATACGGCCAAGCTGATGTATGGGGTGGCTCCACCCGACTTGAGCGTGATTGCCCGTTCACGCGGTGCTGATTGGTTGTATACCTACCTGCGTACATTCTATGTAGATACCAATCGTGCGAATGGTTGGAATAATACGATATTCCCCAATGTGGGCATGCCATTTGTCCTGTCTGATTTGCAAGGTGAGCAGGTTCTGGAAATGGAAAAGCATGAGGGGCATGACATTGCCAAACTGGTGCTAAAAACACCGGGAGCCATGAAGCCGGCCGAGTACGATAAAGCGGTTGCCGATTTGGTCAATTATCTGGTGTTCATGGGAGATCCGGGTGAGATAAACCGTCATCACCTCGGCGCGTTTGTGCTGGGCTTCTTGTCGCTCTTGTTGTTGCTGGTGTATGCCTTGAAAAAGGAAATCTGGAAGGATATTCAGTAAGCCAGAAATGGAAACGGGTTGCATTGGCGCTGCCGATGCAACCCGTTCGTTTGGAGCCAACGCTTGCCGGTGCCAATCGCCTCCGACTGGAGACTTGATCGGGGCCGTACAATATCAAAACGCCCCAACCATCGCCGCCTGCATCTTGCTCATGGCTTTTTGTTCAATCTGGCGAATACGTTCCGCCGAGACTTTGAACTCTGCTGCGAGATCATGCAGCGTGGCGGCATGTGTTTCGTCCAGCCAGCGTGCCTCGATAATGCGGCGGCTGCGCTCGTCCAAACTGTCCAGCGCCTGTCTCAAACCTGCGCTCTCCAGTTTTTCAAACTCGACCCGTTCCAGCACCTGATCGGGCTCATTTTCGGAGTCGGCCGCCAAGTAGGCAATCGGGGCGAAATTATGTTCGTCGTCTGTTGCTTCCGGTTCCAACGACATTTCGTGGTTGCCGAAACGGCTTTCCATTTCCACCACATCGCGTTCGCTCACATTCAGTTCCTCCGCAATACGCGAGACTTCCTGCGGTTTCAACGTGTCCAACCCCTGCTTCATGCTGCGCAGATTGAAGAACAACTTGCGCTGGGCTTTGGTCGTGGCAATCTTGACCAGACGCCAGTTGCGCAAAATATACTCGTGTATTTCCGCGCGTATCCAATGCAGCGCGAACGAAACCAGACGTACGCCGCGGTCAGGATCATAGCGCTTCACGGCCTTCATCAGGCCGATGTTGCCCTCTTGAATCAGGTCGGCTTGCGGCAATCCGTATCCCGAATAACCGCGTGCAACGCTCACTACAACGCGCAAATGCGACAACACCAACGCGCGCGCCGCATCCAAGTCGTTGTCGCGGCGGAAACGCGTTGCTAACTCCAACTCTTCCCCGTGCGTCAGTACGGGGAAACGTTTAACCGACGTGACATAACTATCAATGCTGCCGACAGCGGACGGCATAGGTAACGATAAGCTATAACTCATGGTATGTACCTCCTTGGCTAATTCTAGCACTCGCATGGATTGAGTGCCAGAAGCTGATTTTTTGCCTATTTGGGTTCGATTTGCCAGAGGTGTTGCGAAACGGATAGCCATGCGCCTAGCCAGCCCAAATAGGCCGAAAAGCCAAGCAGGGTAAGGCTGTCGCCCAGCGAGAGATGCTTGATGCTGAAGCTGCTGGCATACAGTTGCGCCAATCCGGCCAGACTGTAGTTAAGCAGTAACAGGCTGGTGGCGATGATGAGCCAGGCTGCGGCTCCGCCCAGCAGTCCTTGCACGAGACCGAAATACAGGAACGGGCGGCGGATGAAACTATTGGTCGCGCCGATTAACTTGGATACCTCGATCTCATCGCGCTGGGTCAGGATTTGCAGGCGGATAGTGTTGAACGTGATGGCGACCAGCGCAAAACTGAGCATGGCCGCCAGTATCAGGACGGCCAGCCGGCCGAATTTGAGCAGGGCTTCCAGCTTGTGCGCCCACGCCGAATCCAATTGCACATGCTCGAATTTTGGCCACGACTTCAGATCGTCGCGTAGGAGTTCCAACTTTTGTGCATCCATGGCCACCGGGTAGATGATGAACGCGTCCGGCAGCGGATTTTGCGTCAGCCCGCCCACGACATCCGCCAATCCGGTACTGAGTTGCAACTGCTTTAGCGCCAGATCCTTCGGCACGAATTCAATGTGATCTACTGCGCCGTGTTCTTTGAGCTGTTTGCTGATGCGGGCGATTTCGTCCTGAGTCGTGCCCGTGGCGAGAAACGCGCTGATCTGCGGTGTTCCCGCCATCTGTTCTGCCAAGTTCTGCACATTCTTCAGCAGCACATAGCCGCCCACAGGCAGGCTGAGCGCGATGCCGATAACCAGAATATTGAGCAGGCTGGCGATGGGCGTATGCAGCAGGCGCAGCGCAGTGAAATGAATGACTTGAAAATGTTGGATCGTCGCGTTTTTCATGGTTTCCCCGCGCCTGTCGAATGGTCTGTGGGATCCCCGGCTATCTGCAACTCGCCGTGTTTCAGCGCCAGCGCCCGGGCCGGGAATTGGCGCAGAACGCCTTCATCGTGGGTGGAGATGAGCAGTGTCACGCCGACCTGATGGAACGACTTGAAGATGTGCATGATCTCGCCGGAATACTCTGTGTCGAGATTGCCGGTCGGCTCGTCGGCCAGCAGAATGGACGGGCGATTGACGATGGCGCGCGCGATGCACAAGCGCTGCTGCTCGCCGCCGGACAGTGCGATGGGGTTGGCTTTCTCGCGTTTGAGCAGTCCGACCTTATCCAGTGCGGCGCGCACGCGCTTGGCGCTCTCGCGGTGGTCGAAACCGCAGATTTGCAGCGGCAACATCACGTTATCGAAGGCATTGCGGTCGAATAATAATTTGTGGTCCTGAAAAATGAGGCCGAGATTGCGGCGCAGATACGGCAGTGCGCCGCTCTTGAGCGACTTGATGTTTTGCCCCTTCACGACCACGCTGCCGCTGTTGGGGCGCTCGATGGCGGCGATGAGTTTGAGCAGCGTGCTTTTGCCCGCGCCGGAGTGACCGGTGAGGAACACCATCTCGCCTTCGGCAATGTCGAAGCTCAGATTCTTCAATGCCTCATGTCCGCCGGGATAGCGTTTGTATACTTGGTTGAATTTAATCATGGCGCCTGTGTCGTCTCGCAGTAGGTGCTAATTATGCTTTTGTTATTCGTAAAAGCGAATCCTGTTTCGCCCGCCTTCTTTAGCCTGATACATCGCAACATCGGCATGTTTGAGCACGTCCTCGGAAGTGGTTCCCTGATTGAGAAAAACCACCACGCCGATACTCGACGTGCAATGATGCTCAACGGTGAGGGGCTGCGCATTATCGCCGCCTGGCAATGTCAGCAAATATGGAGCGGCCAAAGCGTTGCGGATTTTCTCCGCAACGATGCCGGCTTGTGCCGCAGAGTGCGCTTTGTCCGCGCTGAGTTCGCTGAGCATCACCACGAACTCGTCGCCGCCAAAGCGCGCCACCGTATCTGCCTCGCGTATGCAGCGGGTGATGCGGTGCGCCACCTCGACCAGCAGCAGATCCCCCACCACGTGCCCATGCTCATCATTGAGCGGTTTGAAATTATCCAGGTCGATGAACATCAGCGCACTGTAAAGCCGGTTACGCTTGCTGGCGGAGAGCGTTTGTCCAAGACGATCATTTAACAGGCGGCGATTGGGCAGGCTGGTAAGCGGGTCGAAGAAGGCGAGATTGTAAATTTGCGCATCTGCCAGCTTGCGTTCGGTGATGTCGGTGCGGATGGCAATGTACTGTGTGGGTTTGCCGGCGTTGTCCAGATAAGGGACGATGGTGGTCATCAGCCAATACAGGCTGCCGTTCTTTGCGCGATTGCAGATTTCGCCAGCCCACACTCTGCCGGCAGAGATGGTTTGATACATCTCCTGAAAAAATTCAGGCGGATGCGTTCCCGAATTGAGCAGACGATGATCCTGCCCCAATAACTCCTCTTGGGAATAGCCGCTGATATCGCACAGGCTTTGATTGACATAGGTGATCAGGCCGTTCGCATCGGTAGTGGCTACGATGGAGTGCTGATCCAGCGCGAATTTCTGGTAGCGCAATTCCTCCAGCGCCTCGCGCAAATGCTCCTTTTCCTGAAACAGCGCAGATTCGGCGGCGTCCCGCGCCTGTCCATCTTCTGCGGCAACGCGCATCTGGATCAGGTGCAGCAAGGCATAAGCGATGAATTTGCCCGCATGCGCCATCATGGTGAATTTCTCATGCGGCGAGGTGGAATACAGCATGCACAGGTCGGACAGGAACAGAAGCACGCCCATCAAAGCCAAGCCTTCAAACAGGCGATGTTCGTGCCGCGTGCGCCAATAGACTGCGATGACGCCGGCCCAGAGCAATAGCAGCGGAACTTGGGTTGGACGCTGGATGCCCAGTATGCCGGTATCCACATAACGCGGCAGGTTGAAGGACAGCGCGAACAGACCCAGCGTGACAACTGCCATGCCGGCGGCGAAGAGGGCGGGCGACAGCGTGGCATTGCGCCGCATCAGCCAATACGTCCATGCCATGGAAAGCGGCAGCACATAGGTGGACGGCGGCCAGGTGGCGGGACGCAAAGTGGGCGAATAATCTTCGATCCAGACGAACCAGCCGCTCCATTCGATGCCGATGAGCGCATGCAGCAACTCCGTGCCGGCGGCGAAACCGAAGCCGATTACCAGATAGCTGCGCACATTCGGCTGCAACGCATGGCGTTCGCCCAGCAGAAATACGGCCAGCAGCATGGACAGAATGGCGTTGCTGGTATCCAGTCCGAGATGCAGATGTTCGAACTTCTCTTCGCCGGTGGATTGCAAAACGAAAATGATTGCGGCGTATAGCACCAGCAACCACAGGAAGGACTTCAGATATCTGGGGCGCATGGCCGCAATGCTCAGCATCGGATTACCTCGCGTGACAGGCCGGATTGAGCGCGCGGCTCGGGTGCGGGGTCTTCACGCTTCCATTCCGAGCAGGGCGGACACAAAATCTTCCGCCACGAACGGACGCAGATCCTCCAGTCCTTCGCCCACGCCGATAAAGCGCACGGGGATGGGATGCGCCTTGGCGATGGCGGCGATCACACCGCCTTTGGCTGTGCCGTCCAGCTTGGTGAGCACGAGGCCGGTGACACCAAGCGCCTCGTCGAAAGCCTTGACCTGACTCAGCGCGTTTTGTCCGGTGTTGGCATCCAGCACCAAGAGGACTTCGTGGGGAGCATCGGGCAGAGCCTTGGCGATGACGCGTTTCACTTTTTTGATTTCTTCCATCAGGTGCGCTTGCGTGGTCAGCCGTCCGGCGGTGTCGGCCAGCACCACGTCGATGCCGCGCGCCTGTGCCGCATGCACCGCATCGAAAATCACCGCTGCGGCATCGCCGCTCTGTTGCGCGATGACGGTGACGTTGTTGCGCGCGCCCCATTCCATCAACTGCTCGCGCGCCGCCGCGCGGAAGGTGTCGCCCGCCGCGAGCAGCACCGACTTGCCCTGATTCTGGAAATGTTTGGCCAGCTTGCCGATGGAGGTGGTCTTGCCCGCGCCGTTGACGCCGCACAGCATGATGACGAAAGGCTTGTTGCGCTCGGTCACCAGCGGTTGTGCCAGCGGTTGCAACAGTTTGAGCAGCGCATGCGCCAGCGCCTCTTTCAGTTGCGCGGCTTCGGTGAGTTTTTGTTCTTTCACCTGACGGCGCACGTCGGCCAGCAACAGGCGCGTGGCATCCATGCCGACATCGGAGGTGATGAGGATGGTTTCCAGTTCTTCGTAGAGGTCTTCGTCGATACGGCCGCCGCCGCTGAATAAGTCGGAAAGCTGATTGCCCGTGCGCGCCAGACCGCTCTTTAGCCGCGCTAGCCAGCCGCTGCTTTCAGGTGTTTTTTCAGGGGAAGATTTTTTGAGGAAGCCGAACATTTGGTCGATTTAGCCGGTGGTCGAAAGACAAAGAAATGGCGCATAATGCGCGCCCACTGCGGCGGCGCTTGGCCGTTGCCGTCATTTTATTCTGATTGATCTGTCTTGGGCTAGAAATATGCGCATAAGAATCTTGAAAGTGTTGGGTTGTTTGCTGTTGCTGGCGAGCGTTTCCGTTCACGCCGAAGTATTCGAAAAGACGCTTGGAAACGGCCTTAAAGTCATCGTCAAGGAAGATCACCGCGCGCCTGTGCTGGTGCAGCAAATCTGGTACCGCGCCGGCAGCATGGATGAACGTACCGGTACCACCGGTGTGGCGCATGTGCTGGAGCACATGATGTTCAAGGGCACGCAAGCGGTGCCGGCGGGCGAATTCTCCAAACGTATCGCTGCTGCGGGCGGGCGCGAGAACGCTTTCACCAGCTACGACTACACCGCTTACTTTCAGCAGTTGCATAAATCCAAACTGCCGCTGGCGATGCAACTGGAATCCGACCGCATGCACAATCTGCAACTGACGGCGGCGGAGTTCAGCAAGGAAATTAAAGTGGTGATGGAAGAGCGGCGCATGCGTACCGACGACGAGCCGCATGCGCTCATGTACGAAAAGCTCATGGCGGCGGCCTATCAGGAGCATCCGTACCAGCATCCCATCATCGGCTGGATGAACGACTTGGAGGCGATGTCGGCGGGCGATGCGCAGGAATGGTACAAGACCTGGTATGAGCCGAACAATGCGGTGCTGGTGGTTGCCGGAGACGTGCGGGCGCAGGAGGTGTTTGCTATGGCGCAACGCTATTACGGCAAGATCCCTGCGCGGCTCCTGCCCGTGCGCAAGGCTTACCGTGAGCCGCCGCAAGTCGGCATCAAGCGCATTACGGTCAAAGCGCCCGCGCAGCTGGCGCATCTCATCATGGCCTATCACGCGCCGACCCTGCGCGATGCGGAAAAGGACAGCGTGCCTTACGCGCTCGAAGTGCTGGCCGGCGTGCTGGATGGCAATGAGTCGGCGCGGCTGAACAAGGCGCTGGTGCGCGAGCAGCAAATCGCCAGCGAGATCGGCGCCGGTTACGACGATACCGCGCGCGGCCCGAGCATGTTTGTGCTGGAAGGTACGCCCTCGGAGGGCAAGACAGTCGCCGACCTGGAAGCCGCTTTGCGCGAGCAATTGAGCAAGCTGGCGCGGGACGGCGTGAGCGCGGAAGAGTTGCAGCGCGTCAAAGCGCAAGTCACCGCGAACGAGGTTTACAAGCGCGATTCGGTGTTCTATCAAGCCATGCAGATCGGTCAGTTGGAAAGCATCGGGCTGGGATATAAGGCGATACCCGTGATGCTGGAAAAAATTCAGCAAGTCACCGCGCAACAAGTGCAGCAAGTCGCCCGCGATATTCTGAAAGACGACAACCTCACCGTGGCGGTGCTCGACCCGCAGCCGCTGTCGGATAAACCCAAGCATGCCGGAGGAGCGCTCCATGTTCACTAAATCATTCCTGATCGTACTGTTGTCCTGTGTGTCCAACAGCGCGCTGGCCACCCCGCATATCCAGCATTGGCAAGCGCCTTCGGGCGCGCAAGTCTATTTCGTGGAAGACCACGACTTGCCCATGCTCGACGTGGCGATTGATTTCGCGGCGGGTAGCGGCTTTGACGGTGCCGCCAAACAAGGCGTGGCCGGGCTGACCAACGGTTTGCTGAACCTCGGGGCGGAAGGGCTGAGTGAAGACGACATCG
Source organism: Gallionellaceae bacterium (assembly GCA_037446005.1). Classification (GTDB taxonomy): domain Bacteria; phylum Pseudomonadota; class Gammaproteobacteria; order Burkholderiales; family Gallionellaceae; genus PALSA-1006. Next base: position 15,795 of record JBBIJL010000018.1, read on the forward strand.
CGCGCAAATTGGCCGACATCGGCGCGCAACTGGGCGGGCATTTCGACACGGACCGTTCCGGTTTGAGCCTGCGCACCTTGAGCAGCGCTACGGAACGCGATGTGGCGCTGGAAATTTTGGCGCGCGTGTTGCAGCAACCGCAGTTTCCCGAGGCGGTGCTGGCGCGCGAGAAGCTGCGCCTGATCGCCGTGCTTAAAGAAGCCGAAACCAAACCGGAAAGCATTGCCGCCAAAGCTTTCGGTAAAGCGGTATTCGGCGCGCATCCCTACGGCGGGTCTACCGAAGTCGCCGATGTGGAAAAAATTCAGCGTGGCGATTTGCAGGAATTCTATCGCGCACATTTCGGCGCACCAGCCGCCGTCTTAGCCTTGATGGGTGACATTACGCGCGCGCAGGCCGAAGCCATCGCGCAGCAACTTACCGCGAATTTGCCGGCAGGCGGCGCAGGTACGCGTATCGCGCCGGTGACGGTGCGGATTCAGGCTAGCGAACAGCGTATCGCGCATCCGGCCAGCCAGAGTCACATCCTGATCGGCGCGCCGGGCATCGCGCGCAACGACCCCGATTACTTTCCGCTGTATGTCGGCAACTATATTCTGGGGGGCGGCGGATTCGTGTCGCGCCTGATGCACGAAATCCGCGAACAGCGCGGCATGGCCTATAGCGTCTACAGCTACTTCATGCCGATGCAGCAGCCGGGCGCGTTCCAGGTCGGCCTGCAAACCAAGAAAGAGCAGGCGGATGATGCGCTCAAACTGGCGCATGCCACCCTGCGCGACTTCGTGGAAAAAGGCGTGACGGAAAAAGAGTTGAAGGCGGCCAAGGACAACATCATCGGCGGCTTCCCGCTGCGCATCGACAGCAACAGAAAAATACTCGACTACCTGAGCGTGATCGGCTTCTACAACTTGCCGCTCACCTATCTGGACGACTTCACCGCCCAGGTGGACAAGGTGACGACTACGCAGATACGCGATGCTTTCAAACGCCGAATTCACCCCGAGGCGATGGCAACGGTGATCGTCGGCGCGCCGGAAGCGCAAGAGAAAAAAATGGGGAGCGGAAAATAAACAAAGTACGCATCATCGGCGGCAGTCACCGCCGTCGCCTGATCGAATTCCCCGATGCGGAAGGGCTGCGCCCGACGCCGGATCGGGTGCGCGAGACGCTGTTCAACTGGCTCGGGCAAACGCTGGACGGGCGGCGCTGTCTGGATCTGTTTGCGGGCAGCGGCGCATTGGGGTTCGAGGCGGCTTCGCGCGGCGCGACCGAGGTAGTGATGGTCGAGCGCAACCGCGCGGTCTATCGCAGCCTGCAAGATAACCTTAAAAAGTTAGGGTTTTCCAATATAGCCTTACGCAGCGAGGATGGGCTAGAATTCGCCCAGCAGCAAAACAGGCCGTTCGACGTCATCTTTCTCGACCCCCCGTTTCAAAGCGATTACCTCCCGAAACTATTGCCGTTGTTGGCGGATAAACTGGCACAGGACGGGGTGATATACGTGGAAAGCGGCACGCCGTTCGAGGCAGATGCAGCATGGCAAGTGATTAAGCAGGCACGCGCAGGCGCGGTGTTTTACCAACTTTTGCAGTACGGACAGCAATGATAAGAGTCGTTTACCCCGGCACGTTCGATCCCATCACCAAGGGGCATGAAGACGTGGTGCGCCGCGCGGCGGGATTGTTCGGCGAAGTGATCGTCGCCGTGGCGGAAAGCCGTAGCCATACCTTGTTTTCGCTGGCCGAGCGGGTGGCGATGGCGCAGGAAGTGTTTGCCGGGTTTGACAATGTGCGCGTGGAAGGATTTAACGATCTGCTCATGACTTATGTGCGCGCAAAAGATGCGCGCGTCGTGTTGCGCGGACTGCGCGCCGTGTCGGACTTCGAATACGAGTTCCAGATGGCGGGCATGAACCGTAGCCTGCATCCCGATGTGGAGACCGTGTTCCTGACCCCGGCGGAAAAGTACACTTTCATTTCCGCCAGCATGGTGCGCGAGATTGCCCGCTTCGGCGGCGATGTGAGCAAATTTGTGTCGCCCTCGGTGGCGGCAAAACTGAAAGAGAAAAAACCAACTTAGGACTTAGAGGAGAGTAAAAATGGCACTGATGATTACCGATGAATGTATCAACTGCGACGTTTGCGAGCCGGAGTGCCCGAACGGAGCCATCTCGCAAGGCGATACCATTTATGTGATCGACCCGAACAAATGCACCGAGTGCGTGGGTCATTACGATACGCCGCAGTGCGTGGAAGTCTGCCCGGTGGATTGCATCCCGCACAACCCGGATGTGGTGGAGACCAAGGAGCAGTTGCAAGCCAAATACGAAAAGTTGATCGCGGCGAAGCGCTAAAACTTTTTCGAATCACGCAAAGCCCGCTAGCCCAAGCGGGCTTTGCGTTTTTAGGACTTGAAAAATTTGCTCGCCAGTGTGGGGTGAGCGCAAAATGAATTTAACCCAATCTGTGTTCTCCGAGCCAAATGGATTTCGACGCAATCATTTCCGGCTACCATCGCCTTAAGCCTTTGCCTGCATTGCTGCTTGTCGCAATCGTTTTGCTGCTGGCCGGGGATTTGGTATTTCTGAATTTGCGCGATGCCGCGAGAAACGAGCAAAAAGAACAAATCGCGGCGATAGGAAAACTCAAAGTCGATCAGATCAAAGACTGGCTGGATGACCGCCATTCCGATATTCAAACGCTTGCCGACGACTCCTATTTCGCGCGCGATTTCGAGCAATGGCTGCGGGCGGGGATGGGGAGTGAGGCGCAACGCGAACGCATCATGAAGCGTCTGGATGCCTTCATCGACTCGCACCATTACCACTCCATTTCTCTCTACGACGCGCAGGGACAGTTCGTCTTGCGCGCGGGGAGGAATGTCCGGCATGAGGAAGATATGGCCGAATATGCGCGCCAGGCTCTGCGCGCAGGCCGCACGCTACTGATCGACTTGCACCGCCATGCCGACGCGGATTTTCCGGTGGGGCTGGGATTCATCAGTCCGTTCAATTTGGGCGAGCGCCCTGTCGGGGCAATTTATTTTTCGGAAGACCCCGCGCGCTACCTGTTTCCGCTGATCGAGACCTGGCCGGTGCCCAGCGTCAGTGCGGAGACGCAGCTGGTCCGTGCCGAGGGCGACCGGGTACTCTACCTGAGCAAATTGCGCAAACGCGAAGACGCGCCGCTGATGTTCAGCCTGCCGTTGAGCACGCCCGATCTCGGCGCCGCCCAGGCCGTGTTGGGCAAGAGCGGTCTGCTGGAACACGCGCACGACTACACGGGCGATCAGGTGCTGTCGTTTGCGCTGCCCATCATAGGAACGCCGTGGGTGCTGGTCTCCAAAGTGTCCGAAGACGAAGCCTACGCGCTGGTGAACCGCATCGAACTGCTCGCCATCCTGCTGGCGATTTCCATCTTCACCTTTATCGGTTTGTGGTTCTGGCAATGGCGCCGGTGCGAACAATTGGCGGCGGATGCGGCGGTTTTGAAAGAACGCGTGCGTGCCGATGTGTTGCAACTGGAGGCGGAGAAACGTTTCCGCATTGTTTTCGAGCATACCGCGCTGCCCATGGCGCGCAATTCGCTGCAAGGGGAATTCATCGAGGTCAATGATGCCTGGTGCAATATGTTTGGCTACAGCCGCGAAGAAGCTTTGGCGCAACACCTGAACTGGCAGCAGATTACCTACCCCGAGGATATGGAGCCCGGCATGTCGCTGGTGAAAAAAATGCTCGCAGGGGGGATCGAAAATTTCAAGCTCGCTAAACGTTACCTGCACAAAAACGGCAGCGTGCTGTGGGGGAGCGTGCAAGCGTCGTTGGTGCGCGACGAAACGGGCGAACCGGATTACATCATCAGCGCCATTCAGGACATCACGGAAAGCAAACTGACGGAACAGCAATTCAGTTTCATGGCTTACCACGACAAGCTGACCGGCCTGCCCAACCGCGCGTTATTTTTCGACCGGTTGTCGCAAACCATGTCGCAAGCCAGACGCAGCCACAAACATGTGGCGTTACTGTTCCTCGATCTGGATGGGTTCAAGCCGATCAACGATATGTATGGGCATGAGGCGGGAGACGCGGTGCTCAAAATGGTCGCGCAGCGGCTGCTGGCCTGCGTGCGCGCGGTGGATACGGTTGCGCGACTGGGCGGGGACGAGTTCGCCATTATTGCCGGCGATCTGGAGAGTCCCGCAGAGATCGAGCGGGTCGCCGGGCAGATATTGCAGGCGTTCACGCAAGTGATGACGTTGCCCGACGGGCAGGAATGCCAAGTGGGGGGCAGCATGGGCATCAGCATCTATCCCGACAACGGCGACGAGATGGATAGCCTGCTGGCCGCCGCCGATGCGGCGATGTACGAGAGCAAACGCAAAGGCAAAAACACCTATACCTATTTCGAGGGCGTACCCGCTGTCGTGAGCCCTTCCGAAGCCTGGATTATTTTCGACAGCGCGCACCATGTCGGCGTGGTCGAGATCGACGAACAGCACCGCGAGCTGGTGCGTCTGGTCAACCGCCTGAACGATGCCATCAAAAACAAAGAAGGC
>JBBIJL010000019.1:0-20277 GCA_037446005.1 Gallionellaceae bacterium
CTCTTCCGATCTCTTTCTGCATCGCATCCCAGAGTTCGGGATCGGTGACAGCAATGGTATTTTTGCGAGAGAACATGGCAGCCTTTCAAAGGTAAAGAGAAAACGGAAAGGCGGCATTTTATCACGTCGGGAATACAAAGCGCGGCGGCGATATTCCCTGATGTGGAATCAGGGGTTCAAAGGAATTGCGCGGGCAGGTCTCGCGTTATTCTATTCGCCGCCCAATACTACAAATGTGTCATGCAGCGCAAAAGGCAACATCTCACCCAAAATCGTTTAAGAAAGGTCTGATTAAGTCCGTTCGCCATGAGCGAAGGGCAATCCCTGAACTCGTTGAGCTGATTAAAATCTCCCGTTCGTGGTTCGACAAACTCACCAGACTTAATCAGAGTTTTCTTAAAAATTCAGGGCACCGCGAACATCACCGGCGCATCCCAATAATCGGCGTGCCGGTCGGCAGTTATGCCGCGCACGCGCACGAAATAACGCCCGCTGGCCGGTCTGGGCATATCGGCCGACATCTCGGTCGTCTCGGTATCCAGTAGCGGGGCGGTGAAGTCCTGATTGTCGGCGACCTGCACGTGATAACTCGCGTTGGCGCCGCGTCCGATCCAGCGCAATTGGATGTTCTCCGCCGCGATGTAGGCTTTGATCAGCGCCATGATCCGCGGGCGCGCCTGCACCGTGAAAGCAACTTTGCCTTCCATGCCCTGCAAGCCGTATTGATCCACCGCGCGCAAACGCAGCCAGTACTTCCCGTTGGGCAATTCGACGAAGCTGATGCGCTTGCCGTTGGTCTGGAATGATTTCACCTCTTTGGAGAACTCTTCGTTCTGCGCCAATTCGCCGGCGAAAGAGCGTGTGCCGGGCGCTTCCGGCATGGTCCACTCGACATAGGGGGTTTCGAATGCCGTCGGCAATTGCGGGAAGGCCGGCGCCGGCAGCAGCTGGATTACTTCTGCGGCGTCCTTGCCGTTTGCCACCGAGCCTTGCCCGCCCGCCAGCGCCAAGACTTGCGGGGTCTTCTCCGCTTCGAAGCTGACCTGCCCGTCTTCGATCTCGGCGAAGTCCTTGCCCTCCGTCTGGCGCATGCGGAAATGCGTACCGCGCACGCCGATGGTGGACGCATGCGCGCGGAATGCCAGATCGGATTGCCCTTGCGGGTATTTTTTCTTGAACGCTTCGACTTGGCCGGTCAGCAGACGCAATACCGTCTTGAAAGAGTCCGCCGAACCGTGCTCCAGTTTTTCCAGTTGCAGCGCGGTCTGCTCCAGCATATTCACGATAGAGCCGTCGGGCAGGCGCAAACGCACCGCACCGCCGCTCGCGGTCTCCAGCTTGAGCCCCGCAGCCAATTCGTCGCCCACCCGCACCGGTTTGCCATTCGACTTTACCGCGCCCGTGATCGCTTCCACGGTTACTTTGGCCGCTTGCGTGCTCGCCCCGTCCGCAGGCCCTTTGCTTCCGCCCGCTTGCGCCCTGAGCCAAACCGGGCGGATATGCAAAGGCTGTCCGATCTCGATCAGATTCGCATCTTCCAATTTGTTATAGACCGCCACGTCTTTCCAGCGCGCGGGCGTGTCCAGCATCTGCTTCGCCAGCTTGCTCAGCGTGTCGCCGGATTGGGTCTGGTGAATATAATCAGTGACATTTCCTGGCTCTGCGGCCAGCGCGGACGGGGCGGATAACAGGCACAACGACCACAGGGCAACTTGAACCAGCTTCATTTTCCTTACTCCTCTCAGCGTCCCGCAACGGACATTCTGTCGATCAGCACCGAGCCGCATTGGCGCGAGCCCTGTACCAGCACATCGTTGCCCACGGCGGCGATGCCCGTGAACATCTCTTTGAGATTGCCCGCGATCGTGATTTCCTCCACCGGATATTGGATTTCGCCGTGCTCGACCCAGAAACCGGCCGCGCCGCGCGAATAGTCGCCCGTCACCGGATTCACGCCGTGCCCCAGCAATTCGGTCACCAGCAAGCCGCGATCCATCTGCTTCAGCAATCCGTTGAAATCCAGATCGCCGGACTTCACGATGAGGTTGTGGTTGCCCCCCGCGTTGCCCGTGGTCTTCATGCCGAGTTTGCGCGCCGAATAACTGCCGAGGAAATAGCCGTTCAGCACTCCCGCATCGACAATGGTGCGGCGCTGCGCCTTCACGCCTTCGTCGTCGAACGGGCTGCTCGCCAAGCCGCGGCGGATGTCCGGCACATCGTCAATGCGCATGACGGGCGAGAACACCTGCGTGCCGATACGGTCGAGCAGGAAAGAGGATTTGCGGTACAGGCTGCCGCCGCTCACCGCGCCGACGAAATGGCCGATCAGGCTCGCCGCAATCGGCGCCTCGAACAATACCGGGCATTGGGTCGTGGCGAGACTGCGCCCCTTGAGGCGGCGCACGGTGCGCTCGGCGGCGATGCGCCCGACCTCTTCCACCCTGAGTATCTCGGCGGCATTGCGCGCCACGCTGTACCAGTAATCGCGCTGCATCGCATCGTCCTTGCCCGCGATCACCGCGCAACTCACGCTGTGGCGCGAAGTGGGGAAGCCGCCGACAAAACCCAGACTGTTGGCATACACGAACTGCGCCTCGTGCACGTTGATGGTCGCGCCCTCGGAATTGTTGATGCGCTTGTCGGTCGCGAAGGCGGCTTGCTCGCATTCGCGCGCCAGCGCAATCGCCCCGTCCACGTCCAGCGTCCACGGGTGATACAGGTCGAGATCGGGAAATTCCGTTGCCAGCATGTCGGCCTCGGGCAACCCCGCGCAATCGTCGCTGGCGGTGTAGCGCGCGATGTTCAGCGCGGCATCCACCGTGTCGCGCACGGCCTGCGGCGAGAAGTCGGAAGTGCTGGCATTGCCGCGCCGCTGGCCGATGTAGACCGAGACGCTCAAGCCCTTGTCGCGGTTGTACTCGATGGTCTCGACTGCGCCGTGACGCACGCTGACACCCTGCCCGAAACCGTCCGACACTTCGGCGGAGGCCGCCGACGCGCCTTGCTTGCTTGCGTATCTAATCAGGTCTTGGGCGATCTCTCGCAGCGTGTCAGGGGAATGGGAAAAACGCGATTCGGAGGATGCAAGGGCGGTCATAACAATAATTTTAGGGGCTTCGGTTTCTCGGAAGGCGCTATCATATCAACATCTGTTTATATTTACCGACCTGCCATGAAGAAGCATCATCACGACGACGAAGATCTCGAGGAGCTCCCCCCCAGCAAAACCAAGATCAAAAAACAGATGATCGAGTTGCAGAATCTCGGCGAGCAATTGGCCGCCCTGAACAAGGATCAACTCAATGAACTGGATCTGCCGGAGAGTCTGCGTGACGCGATCAACGAAGCGAAGCGCATGACCAAGTTCGGCGCCATCAGCCGCCAGATGCAATACATCGGCAGGTTAATGCGCGACATCGACCCCGCGCCCATCGTGGCCAAGCTGGAAATCTGGAACGGCACGTCGCGTCAGCACATTGCCTGGCTGCACCAAGTGGAGCGCTGGCGCGACCGCCTGCTGGAAGATCCGAACGCGCTTACCGAACTGCTCGCCGCCCATCCGCAGGCGGATGCACAGCACTTGCGCACACTGATACGCAATGCGCTCAAGGAAAAAGAGCTGAACAAGCCGCCGAAGAGTTTCCGCGAGATATTTCAGGCACTCCGGGACATCATCCCCGAAGCGATTTGATGCAGACCAACTGAGTACGGCGGTCTCGGCGGCCTTGCCCGCAGAGACCGCGCCATCCAAGAACTACCGCACAATAGTTTTGGCAGCCCGGACTTCGAGATGCAGTTGCGGATGAGCTTCACAACTTCATATGCAAACCAAGACTTCCCGTTAGCGAACATCTTGCGTCTATTGCGGCCCGAGCACACGCAACACTTCCTCTAGTGTAGTCAACCCCTGCTTCACCTTGCTCTGCGCATCGTCGATCAATACCGTATTGCCGGCCTCGCGAGCCGCCTGATTGATCTCCATGATGCTGGCACCGCTGGCGATCAAGTGGCGCAAGCGCTCGTCCGGGATCATGACTTCGTAAATGCCGAGACGTCCCAGATAACCGCTGCCATGGCAATGTTCACAGCCCTGCCCGCGAAAAGTGTGCGCCATACCGTCCGCAAACCTTTTCCCCAGCCTTGCCAGCAGGTGCGTATCCGGCACGATCTCTTCGCGGCAGTGATCGCAGATGCGGCGCACCAGGCGCTGGGCGATCACCCCCTCCAATGCGGTCGCCAGCACATAAGGTTTCATGCCCAAGTCCAGCAGGCGCGAGATCGTCGCGATTGCCGAATTGGTATGCAGGGTGGAAAACACCTGATGTCCGGTCAGTGCGGCATGGAACGCCACTTCCGCCGTTTCCAGATCGCGGATTTCCCCCAGCAGCACCACATCGGGATCCTGCCGCAGCATCGCCCGCAACACCAGCGGAAAAGTGAGGCCGATCTTTTCTTTTACCATCACCTGTCCGGCCATATCCATGTAGTACTCGACGGGGTCTTCAATCGTGACATAGTTCTTTGCGGAGGTCGCACCGTGCTGCAACATGGAATACAGCGTCGTGGTCTTGCCGCTACCCGTTGGCCCGGTGGCCAAGACCATGCCTTGGGGCTTATCCACCATGACCAGCACCTTGGCCAGATCGGCGGCAGAAAACCCCAGATTCTCCAGCGTATGTACAGCCGCATTGCGGTCAAGGATGCGCATGACCACCTTCTCGCCGTTGATGGTGGGCAGGGTGGAAATGCGCAAATCGACGACACGCACCGGCGTCTTCACGGTAAGCCGTCCATCTTGGGGACGGCGGCGTTCGCTGATGTCGAGCTCCGCCATCACCTTGATGCGCGACACCAGCGATTGATGCAGCTGATGCGGGATATTGATCTTGTCTACCAGAATGCCGTCAATGCGCAGCCGCACCATCACGCTCTTGGTGCGCGGCTGGATGTGAATATCGCTCGCACCGAGCCGGATCGCTTCCAGAATGACGGCATTGACCAAACGGATAGCCGGCGGCTCTTCAGTGCTTTGCAGCAACTCTTCCAGCGAAATCTGCTCTTCGTTATCTTCGTCGATGACGACCTCGATGCCATCAATCGGATCGACATCGCCGACCAGCGTTTCCATTTCCTTGAAGGAAACCTCGTCATCGCCATTGCCGTACACTTCGGAAATTTTCGCCTTGATCGCCGCAGAAGTAGCCATCACCGGCTGTATCGCAAGCCCGCTGGCAAAACGCAGACTCTCCAGCAATCCCGAGTCGAGCGGATCGACCAGCGCCATCATCAGGCGCCGACCGCTCAGCTTGAGCGGCACAACCCACTGCTGCCGGCAAAAACCGGCGGGAAATAGCGCCGCCACTGCCGGATCAACCTGAAATTCGGCAAGCGCTACCTCTTCCACCATGAGCTCTTGACGCAATATTTCCTGAATGGTTTTTTCTTGTACCCAGTCGCGCTCCAGCAGCAGCTTGATCGCGGGCTCCTTGCGCCCCTGCTGCAAACGGTGCAATTCCTGCACCTGCTGATCGGAGAGCAGATTGCGCTTGTTGAGCATGAAGGCAAGATGACTGCGGTTGGTCACTGCCATTTTGCTCAAGGCATTGATCTCTTTTGCCTTGAGCGCATTTTCCTGTTGCAGCGAACGATTTTTCTGGATCAGCTCGTATTGTTCCAGCGCCAACGCCACCGTCACGCGCAAATCATCGTCGTTCCATGGTTTGAGGATAAACTTGTACACCGCGCCGTCTTTGACCGCCCCCATCACGGCACTGGTATCCGCATGTCCGGTCAGCATGATGCGGATCATTTCCGGCCGGATTTTCTTGGCCTCACGCAGCAACTCAGCCCCGCTCATGCCGGGCATCATGTAATCGGTGATCATCAGATGAAAGTGGGTGTTGCTCACCTTTTCGCACGCATCCAATGCGGTCGGCGACGTGGTGATCTCGTAACTCTCCTGGCGGAACACGCGCCTCAACGCATTCAGTACACCGGGCTCGTCATCCACCAGCAAAATACGGTACGCCTCTGCCTTGGCCGGAGGCGTTGTCTGCGGCGTGTCATTTGTCAGTCCGGTAAACAGCGTGGTGTAGTCCAAGTTATTTCCCTAAACAAGAGTCGGCAGATAAATTGTGAACACGGCACCTCGCCCCGGCTCACTCTCCACTTCAATGCGCCCGCCATGCGCGGTGATAATATCGCGGCAGACCGTTAATCCCAAGCCGGTTCCGTGCCCGACGTCATGCGTCGTAAAAAACGGGTCAAAAATACGCGGCAACACCCCGGCCGGAATACCCACCCCGTCATCGCTGACCGAAATAACAATTTCCTGCTTCTCCAACTTGCTGCGCACCGTAATCGTGCCGCTTTTGCCGACCGCGTATTGGGCATTGAGCAGCAGATTCAGCAGTGCCTGATTGATATGGCCGGCATTACAATCCAGCCTCGGCAAAGCACCCAACTCCAGTTCGATTTTGACCTGTTCCGAGGATTGCACCCCGGCCATATTGCAAACACTGCGGATGCACTCGTTCAGATCGGCGTTGACCACCCCTGCACTATCCACGCTGGAAAAATTCTTAAGATCGGCAACGATCCGTGCGACCCGGTCTGCGCCGGCGATGCTTTCCTGCAACAGCACCGCAAAGTCTTGCAGCAACTCGTCAAACTGCTGTTGCTGCCAAAGCTCCGCCAACTCGCCGGCCTCGCGCGCTTTAACCAGCGGCGCCAGCAGCACCAATTGCCGCACATACCCCCCCGCCGAACTCAAATTGCTGCGGATAAAGCCGATAGGATTATTGATCTCATGCGCCACCCCGGCGGCCAATTGCCCGACCGAGGCCATCTTCTCGGCCTGATAAAGCAGGCGTTGTGCGCCCTCTATGGTTTCAACCTGCTCCTGCACACGCTGCTCCAGTGTTTCGGACAGCGCGCGCAAGCGCGCCTCGGATTGCTGCAAAGCGAAGTGTTTTGTTTGCAACGCTTCATAGTCGGCATGCACCGATTCCAAATGCAGACGGGAAGCCATCTTGTAGCGTGCCGCATTTTTCAGCAGCAGTTCCACCAGCGTCTTGGCCGCCTGCTGGCGCGGCGTATCGTCACAAGCCATCTCCAGATAACCGATGGGCTCCAGTTCCAGCACCAACGGGACGCGCTTTCCAGCCACCTCGTTTTCGCCCGGCAGCGGCACGCCGCGCGCGTCGAGCAAACGAAACGCCGCCCCCAGCAACACCTCCAGCGCAGCGTGCCAGTGCTGGCGCACTGCCGGCGGCAGCAACTCATCCAGAGCAAGGTCGGCATCAAAATTTTCGTCTGTCATTTGATTACCGCCGTCACAAAATTCTGTTCGGTCAGCTGGTGCCGTGCGGCGAGGTCATACTCGGCCTCCACACGGCGGTACAGCGCGCGCAGCAGCGTCTCGAATGTCTCGACCACGCCGCTGCCGCTCAACGCCGAAGCGAAAGTAACCGGCCAAGGCGCGCCGCCCCAGCGTTCGAGCACCTCCTGTTCGCTGAGCACGTTGGGCAGGTCGCGTTTATTGAACTGCACGACCAAGGGCAAGTGCTGCGCATCCAGACCGACGCGCTGCAAGTTGTCCATCAGGTTTTGGAATGCTTCACCGTTGTTCACCCCCTGATTGCGTTGCGAATCGGCCACAAACACCACGCCGTCGGCACGCGACAGCACCGCCTTGCGCGTGCCGTCGTGAGCCACCTGTCCCGGCACAGTGAACAGCTTGAACTTGACCAGCAACCCTCCCGGCGTGCGAAACCCCAGCGGCAACAAATCAAAGAACAGCGTGCGGTCGTTCTGCGTCTCCAGCGTCATGATCTCGCCTTTCAGTTCGGCTGCGACCAGATCGTGCAATCTCATCAGATTGGTGGTCTTGCCGGAAAGTGCCGGCCCATAGTAGACCAGCTTAAATGTCAGCCTCCCGGCCTCCTCGTCGTATTCAGCCATGTTCACCCCTGCCATCTGCCGCGTTAAGCGAGCTGAATGTGTACATTCAAACAGTCCCCCCATCGTTCTTTCAAAACTGCACAACAGATTGACCACCTTCTCATTCTGCACATGCCCGCGCAACAACAGCCGGATGCCATGCTTCGCCATCAGGTCGCTGGCGAGAATCATACCAACATTGAGCCGGGGGGAACCGATCTTCATTTCGCGACCGGCAGGTATCGCGGGAGCCACGTTGAGCAGCGTGATGAAGACATCGAGAAATGCGGAGCGAAACTGAACGTTTTGACAGGCAGGCCAGCCTGTCTGAAGACACGCGACAAGGAAGAAATTTCCACCCCGTCGTCCACGACGCATACGCCGGGCTCTTGCTCGGCGAACGCTGCTTGATGATTTTTGGCTACGCCGGTTATGGGTATATTGTTGCGGTAGCGGCGGACTCAAACGGCATAAACAGTGACTTGATCGGCATGGTTTGCCCAAACAGTCGGCTAACAAGTCATTCCATCACTCGTTTTCAAGCATCTACGAGTGTAGTGCCGCGCTTAACGGAACCATGCTTGAACTCGGCGCAGCTCGGGATTTATTCCGGGTGATCGGATTAAATCCCGGCCTGCAACAGCGCGCCTCCGGCTCCGATCATTCGCAAGCGCCGCGCCAGTTAGTTGACCTTCGCCATCTCGGGATGTTTGTCGGCAACTGCCTGATCAATGTTCTGCATCACACCCATACTGGCTTCCTCGGCGCACTCCATCGCGCTGATAATCTTATCCTGCAAAGCATCATCCTTATCCCAAGGCTGATCCAGCATCGACACCATGTCGTGTACGCAGCTATGCACTTTGCTGTGCGGTTCCAGCAGCTTGCGGAACGAGGGCGAATCGCCGAACACCTCTTTGCCCGCCCCGGCATACCATTTCCCCAGACGGCAATTATGATGATCCACTCCGACCGCATTCCTGATTTCGTTGTCGCCGGGATGACTGATCAACACATAAGCGCGCTGTTTGTAGATCACGTGATCCACCTTGACCAGCGAGGCAAAGCTGAGGTCTTGCGCGTAGCGCGCCCCCGCCAACGTAGTCACCGCTGACTCGTTGAATTGCGTGAATTTATGTTCTAGACGGCTGATGACGCTTTGCGATGAATTGGCAATCTCATGCATTTCCGCCGAATCCCGCTGCATTTTTGATGCGTCGTCTTGCAGCATGAGCATGATCTTGCCGATCGACTCGGAGGCGTTTTTGGTATTCTCGGCCAGCTTGCGCACTTCGTCCGCAACCACCGCAAAGCCTCGCCCCGCCTCGCCTGCGCGTGCCGCCTCGATCGCCGCATTCAGCGCCAGCAAATTGGTCTGGTCGGCAATCGAGTTGATCAAGCCGACGGCTTTAGTGATCTCTGCACTGCGCGCATTCAGCTCGGTAATCGCCTCGTTGGCGCGATTCACTCGCTCCACGATACCGGACAACCGCTGCACCACATCTTGTACCGAACTGCGGCTTTCGTCGGCATCCTCGCGCGTTTGCCGCGCCAGCGAGGCTAGCCGTTCCATATTATCGGTGATGACTTTCATGTCCTGCTGGCTGGAAGAGAGGTTCTTCAGCAGGTTATCGGTGTTCAGCGTGTGTACCCGCGACAGCATTTTGGTACGCATCGCCGCCATCTTTTGGTCGGCCATGCCGTCGAGCAAAATATTCTGGTTTTCCAGACCTTTTTTAAATCCGCCGTGCATCCCGCCGCTCATGGCCACACGGTAGAAGTTTCCCGAAAGGTTGCTGCGGAAACTGGTTTCCTGTTCGCGGAAAAAAGCGCCGAGCTGATCCAGCATGTCGTTGACACTCCAGCACAACAGACTGATCTCATCGCGCTGCTCCGAAATGCCGGTCACACGGCGGTTGAATTTGCCCTGCGCCACTTCGTCGATTACCGTCTTGAGCTTGTCGATCGGAGCCAGCCAGCGCCGGATAGACCATTGCCCCCATGCCGACAAGGCGACGACGATCAACATGAAGACGACCATCGGCACATTGATCTCACCCAAAATGAAATCCGTCAGGGTCGCCGCCAACATAGTGGCGGAAAACGCCCACATCAACGCAGAGACTTTAAATTGCAAGGACGAGTTCGTCATAGCTGAGCCCCTTTTCGTTCAATATATCGACAAGAATTTTGGTTGATGCAGCGATGGCATTCGCCGGCCCGGCTTTTTTCTCGGCTTCCAGCATGATGCGGTAAACCTCGCTCGCCGTTTTGATGCCGCTGGCCTTGGGCTTGCGCCGCACCGACAGATACCCCGTGATGTTGCCCGCCGGATCGAAAGTCGGCGTCACGTTGGTGAACACCCAATAGAAGCTGCCGTCTTTGGCCATGTTCTTCACATAGGCGAAACATTCCTCACGGTTGGTGATTTTGTCCCACAGCAGTTTAAATACCGCGCGCGGCATATCCGGGTGGCGAATGATGTTGTGCTGGGTACCGAGCAACTCGGTCTCGCTATAGCCGGAAAACTCAATAAAGATGCGGTTTCCGTAGGTGATGCGCCCGGTGGTATCGGTCATGGACACGATGAAATCGTCCTCGCGCATGACTTTTTCCACCGCTGTCGGTGTAATGTCTCTTTTCACTATTCCTCCCTGTACTATCTGATGAAGCTACCAGTCGTCTGGCTAAGTCAGCAAGCTGCCAAGTCAGTGGTTATATTTTTTATAGCCATCCGTGTTTGCTATCGGCACAATAGGCACACTACTTTAGGATGGCATCGTAACCATACCACCGACTTCCGATAACGTCGAACAGAAACCAAATATGCCCACTATTCTTCCGCACATCGCCTTTGAAACCGGAGCCAAGCCCAGCCATAGCATCATCTGGTTGCACGGTCTGGGCGCCGACGGCGAGGATTTCGTACCCGTCGCCGAGGAAATGACCCTGCCCGCAACAGTGCGTTATATCTTCCCGCACGCCCCCAGCAGCCCTGTCACGATCAACGGCGGTTTTATCATGCGTTCGTGGTACGACATCGCGGCAGCCGACCTTGACGCGCAACAGGATGTGCGGGGAATTCGTGCCTCCCGGGCGGAGATCGAGAAATTCATTGCCCGGGAACGGGAGCGCGGCATCCCCCCGGAAAATATTTTCCTCGCGGGATTTTCACAGGGGGGCGCAATCGCGCTGCATACCGGTTTGCGTCATGCGGATGCGCTCGGCGGCATCCTTGCACTATCGGCCTATTTACCGCTGGCGGCTTCGCTGCAAGCAGAAGCGAGTGCGGCGGTCAAAACCACACCGATCTTCATGGCGCATGGCCGCAGCGACCCCATCGTGCCTTATGCGCTGGGGAAGTCGTCGCAAGAAATACTGCTACAACAGGGGTATGAAGTGGATTGGCATGAATACGCCATGCCGCATTCGGTGTGCCAGGAAGAGGTGCATGATATTGAAGCTTGGCTTAGAACAGTGATGGAGGCCGGGTAGCTTGACCTTCTACCCGGTCGCAAAAAAGCGTTACTCGGGACTCGTATCCTGCTCCATTTTGCGGTAACGCGCGAGATCGTAATCCTCGCCGCTTTCCACCAGCCCGAGCGGCAATAACAGATAGGTTTTGTCGGCAACCGCCATATTAAAACTGCGATTGGCCAGAAAGGCTCCCGGCTTCATCAGCAGCCACGCCTCGCCGCTGTTGTCATTTGGCTTGTTGAGATACAGCGCCAAGTTATCCTCGCCAGCGCTGGATTGGTCGCGCGCGCCCAGCGACACACCAGTCACCTGATTGGCTAATATCTCCACGCCGACATGCAGCTGATTCTCGGCATCCCGGCTCAAACGACGCACGATCCCGACTCCCCAGCTTCCCAGATTTTCGGGTTTGCTACCGATGAGTGAACCGATCTTGATGCTGTCCAGCGCACTCGGCACGGTCACACTGCGAAAACCGGTCGCACTGATATCCTCAACCTCCCACACATCGGGGGTCTCGTTGTGGAAATTCAAGCCCATGTCGGTATTTTCGAGCAACTTGAAAAAGCCGTTCGCCACATGCAGGTTCACCTTCAATTTGCGGCGCACATTGCGGCGCGTCGGCGGAGGTAGGATGCAGCGCGCAAACAGTTGCCGGGCAACGTCACGAATCAACTCGGTTTCGTAAACCGCCCCGCCCATATTGACCTCTTGGGGCAGAATGCCTTTTTCCAGCGACTTGACCAGATTGTTGAGCACTTCTTCCATGCTTCCTATTCCCACAAAGCGAATACTCGGATGGAGCGTCGTCTCGGTATTGATCCGCATCGGCGGCGTCGGCTGCGCCAGATTGATTGCCCATTGGCTGCCGGCTACCGCCTGCGTCCCCACCGTCAGGCATTTGTTCAGATGCGCGATCAGCCGTTCGGCGATATGGATATGCAAGGGAGACAGGGAACCGGTTCCCACGGAGAACCACACCATCACACCGGCGAACTCCCGCCCAACCGATGTATTCACCCCCGCCCCCGGATAGAGAGGAACCAATTCCTCCAGAAAATTTTGCGTCTCGGCAAAAGAATATATTTCGGCGAGGTGTGCCCACAGCGTCGGATCGACCAGCGCGTAACGCGCCGATGCGAGTTTCAAGCGGTGCATTGCCGCCCCGATGGCGCGCACCGCAAGCAGGGCGAACTGCGGCTTGATTGCGGCTGCACTGCGGTCGCCTTTGCGGCACAGCATCAGGATATTCACGTGCATTTGTTCGCTGAGCGTAAAGAAATCGTTCAGCGCCGCCCAAACCCGGTTTTCCTGAAATTTGTTCAGCGGCTGCAAGGAAAAATAATCGCGCAGCAATTTTCGCACGTGGGGTTGCGCCGTTTCATCCAGCATGCGCAGCACCGCAACCTGGTGCTCGAGGCGAAATTCGTCCGCATGGTCGCGCAAAGATTCGACCCAACTGGTCAACTCCAGCAGCGCTTTTAACGCATCGGTCTTCGGCACATCGTCCAGCACCTGTTGTGCCGATTTCAGATTCGCCAAAGGATGGTCCGATTTCTTCCCGAACAGCCCTGCCAACATAAGCTCCCCCAAGTCTTGACGCTACTCCGCAGGGCGCTATATAAGCACAAATCAAACAGGCTGCCTATATGCCAAACGACCTAGACACCGATGAACTCGATCATCCTGATACAGGGTCAACAGCCCTTTCCGCCGGTTGAGCTGGCGCTCGAATCTCCCAACGGGCTGCTCGCCGCTGGAGGCGATCTGTCGCCCGCACGCCTGCTGGACGCTTACCGCCACGGCATTTTCCCGTGGTTCAACGAGAACGATCCCATCCTGTGGTGGAGCCCCGACCCGCGCATGGTACTGTTCCCCGCCGAATTCAAAATTTCGCGCACCTTGCGCAAGACGCTGCGCAACGGCGAGTACGAAGTGCGCACCGACACCGCGTTCGAGCAGGTCATGCGCGCCTGCGCCGCGCCGCGCAACGGGCAGGCCGGAACATGGATCGTGGAAGAAATGGTCGCCGCCTACTGCGAATTGCACCGCATGGGCTACGCGCATTCGGTAGAGACATGGATGGACGGTGAACTCGCCGGCGGACTGTATGGCATGGCCATCGGCTCGATGTTTTACGGCGAATCCATGTTCTGCCGCAGAACCGACGCCTCAAAAATCGCCCTCGCCCATCTCGCCCGCCAGCTCGAACGCCACGGCTTCGGCATGATCGACTGCCAGATGAACACGCCGCATCTGGCCTCGCTCGGCGCGCGCGAAATTCCGCGCGACGAATTCATCCTCCGCTTGCGGGAATTGATACACTATCCTCCCGTATCTCCCTGGCAACTTGAACCCCAGCTTTTTAAATGAGCCTGCTGCACGACATCCCTCTCTCCGCGCTGCAATTCTATTTAACCGCACCCTACCCGTGCAGTTATCTGGATGACCGCGAGGCGCGCTCTCAGGTCGCCACGCCCGCCTTCCTCATCACGCCGCAGGTCTACGCGGAACTGGTGCAGCACGGCTTCCGGCGCAGCGGCACATTTACCTATCGCCCGCGTTGCGACAACTGCCGCGAGTGCGTGCCGGTACGCATCGACATTGCGGAATTCAATGCCAACCGTTCGCAACGGCGCAGCTGGAAACAACATCGCGCGCTCGACATCACCCTGCATACGCTCGAAGACCGGGCGGAGTATTTTGCGCTCTACCAGCGCTACCAGAACGCGCGCCACCGCGACGGCGGCATGGACAACGACAACCAGGAGCAATACCGCAACTTCCTGCTGCAAAGCCATATCGATTCGATGCTGGTGGAATTCCGCGAGGCGGGCGTTTTGCGCATGGTGAGCGTGGTCGATGTGCTCACCGACGGACTGTCTGCGGTCTACACTTTTTACGACCCGGATGTGCCACACAGCAGCTTCGGCACGTTCAATGTACTGTGGCAGATCGAGTTGTGCCGCAAACTGGAACTGCCCTATTTGTATCTGGGCTTCTGGATCGAACACAGCCGGAAGATGGCCTACAAGGCCAACTTCCAACCACTGCACGGCTTGCTGCACGGCTCATGGCAGCCACTCGATTTGAAAAACCCTGCCACGGATGAATACAGATGAAACGCGGACAATACGGCTGTCGCTATCCGTGGAAATCCGCGTTCATCCGTGGCCAATTGCAGTTTTTTTGATATAAACACTCTCTGATGAAAATCCGCCTAACCGTATTCGTTGCCGCCGTCCTGCTGCTCCCGCCCTTGGCGCTGTTCTTATCCGAACAGGAGTGGCCGCAGGAAAATATGCTCGACGGCGCTATTGCGCTACCCGCGTTCCTCAGCGGCATCGCCTTGCTGGCATTCGCCTTTCTGCTCGACTCGCTCAGCTTGCGCAGTAGCGGCACCAGTTTGCTGCGTACCCAACGCAACTATGCACTGTGGCTCGGCACAAGCGGCGCTATGCTGGGCGCTATGCTCGGCTGTTTGAATGTATTTTCCCCGCTGTGGCTCAGCCCGTTATCCCGTCCCGCCGGGATACTGTCCGCCGGCATTTTTGGCAGCCTGTTGCTGCCTGCCGTACTCGTCACGCGTTTGTGGCTATCCGCCCTCCCTGCACTGTTGCGCAAGCTCACGCGCACCTTTGCATTGCCTGCGCTGCAACCCGAATCTGCCGCAATGCTGCTCCTGCTCGCCAGCCTCACCGGCTTGTTGGGCGGGACGGTATGGCCGCTACAACTCGCGTGGCTGCTGTGGCTATCCCCGCTGCTGCTGTTGATTGCGCTGCAATTGCTGTGGCACGAGAGCAGCGTATTCTCCGGCCTTAAAAACGGCGACTGGAGCCGCGTTGTGCTCGGCGCGGCATCCGGCATACTGGTCAGCGGCGGCACACTCGCCATCTACCGGCTCGCGGGCGGCGCGCTCTACCTCACCGTACCGGCCTGGCTCTTCACCCTGCTGCTCGGCGCATGCGGCCTGTTGTGTTTGCAATTGGGCGACGTCATCGCCGAAAATTGGCGCGGCAAGAAACGCACCGGGCTCTCCAAGAAAAAACCGTTCCCTATTCCTGTTGTTGCGATGAAAGACTGACCTATGTTCCAACTGCTACGCCCCGCCCTGTTCGCACTCGATCCCGAAACCGCGCATCACGTCACGCTCGACGCGCTGAAGACCGCGCATTGCCTGGGCACGCTGCCCCTGCTCGTCAAACGCCCGGCGGACGATCCACGCACGGCGATGGGACTCACCTTCCCCAACCCGGTCGGACTCGCGGCCGGACTGGACAAGAACGGCGCTTACATCGACGCGCTCGGCGCGCTCGGTTTCGGCTTCATCGAGATCGGCACCGTCACCCCGCGCGCACAGCCCGGCAACCCCAAACCGCGCCTGTTCCGCCTGCCGCAGGCGCAGGCCATCATCAACCGCATGGGCTTCAACAACGGCGGCGTGGATGCACTCATCGAGAACGTGAAGCGCGCGAAATACAAAGGCATCCTCGGCATCAACATCGGCAAGAATGCCGACACGCCCATCGAAAAAGCCGCGGACGACTACCTCATCGGTCTGCGCAAGGTGTACCCGTATGCGAGCTACGTCGCCATCAACATCTCCTCGCCCAACACCAAGAACCTGCGCCAGTTGCAGGGCGGCGACGAACTCGATGCGTTGCTCGGCCAACTCAAAGCGGAACAGGAGAAGCTCGCGCAACAGCATCGCAAATATGTGCCGCTGGCCGTGAAGATCGCCCCCGACCTCGACAGTGAGCAGATCAACAACATCGCCGCGCTGCTCATCAAGCACCGCATCGACGGCGTGATCGCCACCAACACCACGCTGTCGCGCGAGGGCGTGGAAGGACTGCAACACAGCAACGAGGCTGGCGGCCTGAGCGGCCTGCCCGTGCGCGAGAAATCCACCGCCGTCATCAGCCAGCTCGCCGCCGAGTTGAACGGCGCGCTGCCCATCATCGGCGTGGGCGGTATTGTTAAAGGCGCGGATGCGCTGGAGAAAATGCAGGCGGGAGCCACACTGGTACAGATGTACAGCGGCATGATCTACCGCGGATGGGAACTGGTGGCGGAGTGCGCTGCGGCCGTAAAACAAACTCGCCCAGGAAACTCCGATTAAGTCTCCCGTTCGCGGTGAGCTTGCCGAACGATATTCCCTGACGCCTTACAGCCAACCGGAACGTTTGAAACGGTAGTATAGAAATCCGCAAGTCGCCGCGATCAGCAACAGTGCCAACGGGTAGCCGTATTCCAGCTTGAGTTCCGGCATATGCTCGAAATTCATCCCCCAGATACCCGCGAAGGCTGTGGCGACGGCGAAGATACCGGCCCAGGCGGCCAGACGTTTATTGACTTCATTCTGTTCGATGGACACCGTGGACTGGCAGACCAGAATCGCGGTACTGATAGTGTCGCGCATGGCATCTATCGTGGCATTGATGCGCGTCAGGT
Organism: Gallionellaceae bacterium; assembly: GCA_037446005.1. Classification (GTDB taxonomy): domain Bacteria; phylum Pseudomonadota; class Gammaproteobacteria; order Burkholderiales; family Gallionellaceae; genus PALSA-1006. Next base: position 16,873 of record JBBIJL010000019.1, read on the forward strand.
GATCGTAAACATCGCGAAAATATTCCTGGGTCGTGGCGCAAACCGGCGGCACGCGCCCGCCGTATAACTTACCGGTAGTTTCCATCAGCGGCATGACCGCATGCTTGAGCACCACGACCTTGCGCTTGAGTTCATAGAGCTGCTCGATATTTTTTAGGGAGGCGCCCTTGTCAAAAAGGCGCTCCTCGATAGTCTCCAGTTGCGACTCCAGATCATCTATCACCGGGAAATAACGGTCCACCACGGCATCCATCAACGCATAAAGCACGAAACCCGCGCCCAGCCGCAGCAATTCCGGTTCGCGTTCGCAACGCTCGCGCACGCCGAGAAAGTGGGGATTACTGCGGTTGCGGATAGACAGGATGAAATTGCGCCCGACAAAAACGCTGATCTCGCCGACGGCCAATTCGGCGTTAATCACCTCCACCAAGTGCATCACCACGAACAAGGTATCGCCATATTCCTCGATCTTGGGGCGCTGATGCCCGTGGCTCGCATCCTCAATCGCCAAGTCGTGCAAGCCGAATTCTTCCTGCATCTTTTCGAGTTCCGCATCCGTGGTGTCGCGCAACGCCACCCAGACGAAACAATCCTTCCGTTCAAGATAATCGCTGACTTCCTCGACCGGGAGGTCGGCAAGTTTGACGCCGTTCTGGTAGGCAACGCAATTGATTAGCATGGTGGTTACGCTCGGTTGTTTGGGTACGGATTTTTGAATCTTACTCGGATGCTGTCGGCGACGAACACCTGCGGCTACGCCTTGCGATACCAAGGAGCTTGGATTCTAAGCCAGACAAAATATCGTGACATGATTTTCTCGATATTTACCCCGTCATTCAGACCGCGAGTTTTTACACCGTTTTTATCTTCGGGCTGGAATAATCCCGCCGCATGAAACTCCCCCGCTCCCTTGCCGCTTTGCCGCCACCGCATAGCCAACCCGCGCGCATGCTGTGGGCACTTGCCGCCTGCGGCATTGCCACATTGCTGGCCTGGCCGTGGCGCGATTTTCTCGACCCGGCCAACACGGCGATGCTGTACCTGCTGGCGGTGGCCGTGGTGGCGGCGCGCGCGGGCAAAGGGTCGGCCATTGCGGCGGCCTTGCTCGGCACGGCCTTGCTCGATTTCTTTTTCATCCAGCCGCGCTTCACTTTATCCGTCGGCGATGTGCAATACGTTGTCACGCTGGCGGTGATGTTTGCCGTGGCGCTCATCATCGGCGATTTGACGCGGGGATTGCAGCGCGAAAAAGAAACCGCGCAGGAACATGAACGGCAATCGCGCGCGCTCTACCAGCTCGCCAGCCAGTTGGCGAGCGCGCTGACGCTGGAGCAGATCGACGAGATGACGCGCCGTTTCCTGCACGAGACGCAATCCTGCCGCAGCCTGCTGCTGATGCGGCACGGCACAGACGTGTTGCCCGTCAGCGCCGCCCTGACACCGCTTTCCGGCAAGCCCGGCTACGCGGCGCAGGCCGCTCTGCAACAAGGCGCGGCGCAAGCCACGCTGGACGGCGCGCTGCACTGGCTGATCCTGCCGCTGCACGACTCGCCGCAAGCGCGCGGCGTGCTGGCACTCTCCTCGTTCGACATCGGCCTGCTCGGCAACGAGCGGCGGCCATTGTTCAAAGCCATCGCCGCGCTGGTTGCAGCCTCCGCCGAACGACTGCATTTCGTCGAAGTGGCACAACAGGCGCAGTTGCAAATGACCGACGAACGCCTGCGCAGCAGCATCCTCTCCGCGCTGTCGCACGACATCCGCACCCCGCTCACCGTGCTGTACGGCATGGCCGACACGCTGGCGCAAGCGGCGCTGCCTACCGCCTTGCACGACATGGCGGACGCGATGCGCCAGCAGACGTTGCGTCTGAACAGCATGGTGTCCAACCTGCTGGACATGGCCAAGCTGCGCGCGGGCGACATCCGCCTCAACCTCGAATGGCAGCCCGTGGAAGAAGTGATCGGCGCGAGCATCAAACTGCTCGCCCCCGCGCTGGCGCAACATCCGGTGAGCGTCGCGCTAGCCCCCGACATGCCGCTGCTGCGCTTCGACGCGGTGCTGATGGAGCGCGTGCTGTGCAACCTGCTGGAGAACGCCGCCAAGTACGCGCCGCCCGGCTCGCCCATCCGCATCGAGGCGCGCACCGACAAAAAGCTGGCGCACATTTCCGTGAGCAACGACGGCTCGCAATTCCCGCCCGACCGCTTGGAAAACCTGTTTGAACTGTTCGAGCGCGGCGATGCCGAATCGAACATACCCGGCGTGGGGCTGGGCCTCGCCATCTGCCGCAGCATCGTGACCGCGCACGGCGGCAGCATCCGCGCCGACAACGACAACGGTGCCCGCGTGACTTTCACCCTGCCGCTGGGCGAGCCGCCCGCCATCGAGCCGGAGGATGAGCATGAGTGACCCCGCCATCCTGCTGATCGAAGACGAGGCGCAGATACGCCGCCTGTTGCGTGCCGCGCTGGAGGGCGAAAGCCATCGCGTGCTGGAGAGCGGCTCACTCAAAGAAGGCTTGGCACAACTGCATGCCGACACCGTGCAACTGCTCATCCTCGACTTGGGATTACCCGACGGCGACGGCATCGCCTTCATCCGCGAACTGCGCACGCAATTCGCCCTGCCCGTGCTGGTGCTCTCCGCGCGCTCGGCGGAAGGCGAAAAAATCCGCGCGCTGGATGCCGGGGCGGACGACTACCTGACCAAACCGTTCTCCACCGGAGAATTGCTGGCGCGGGTGCGCGCACAGTTGCGCCGCCGCCCGGCGGACGACGCGGAAGCCGCAACACATTTCCGTTTCGGTGACATCGCAGTCGATCTCGCACAACGCAGCGTCACGCGCGGCGGCACGCCCGTGCACCTCACCCCCATCGAATACCGCTTGCTGTGCGCCATGCTGGCCGAGCCCGGCAAGGTGCTGACCTACCGCCACCTGCTGCGCGCGGTGTGGGGCAGCACCTTCGTCGAGAGCAACCATTACCTGCGCATCTACGTGAGCCACCTGCGACAGAAACTGGAAGACGATCCGGCGCAGCCGAAATATTTTTTGACGGAAACGGGTGTGGGGTATCGGTTTCAAAATTAACCCGCCCCCCGATGCGATGCCCGCCGGAATGACGGGATTTGTGCGAATAGAAAAGGATTTCAAGGAGACCGCAACATGAAAGACCAAAATAAATCCGGAACGGGAGTCTTGGCCCTCGCCGCTCTCGGCGTCGTCTACGGCGACATCGGCACCAGCCCGCTATACGCCTTCAAAGAAGCCTTCTCCGGCACGCATGCCATGACGCCCACCGAGCCCAACGTGCTGGCGGCGCTGTCGGCTTTGTTCTGGGCGATGATGCTGATCATCTCGATCAAGTACGTGTGGGTGATGCTGCGTTTCGACAACGACGGCGAGGG
>JBBIJL010000020.1:0-19900 GCA_037446005.1 Gallionellaceae bacterium
CCATCGCGGTGACTACGTTCTCAATACGTTCGCCAAATACAACTCTGCCAGCCATGTGGCCTTCCTCGTTGACGGCTTCGTGACCGGCCCGGCTGGTGTGAGCACTGCACGCCGCGAGTTCCCGGACACCTTCTTGCACTTCCACCGCGCAGGCCACGGTGCAGTGACTTCCTACAAGTCACCAATGGGTATGGATCCATTGTGCTACATGAAGCTGGTGCGTTTGATGGGCGCGTCCGGTATGCACACCGGCACCATGGGCTACGGCAAGATGGAAGGCCACGGCAAGGAAACCGTACTGGCTTACATGCTGGAGCGTGATGAGTGCCAAGGCCCTTACTTCTACCAGAAGTGGTACGGCATGAAGGCGACCACCCCGATCATCTCCGGCGGTATGAACGCGCTGCGTCTCCCAGGCTTCTTCAAGAACCTCGGCCACGGCAACGTGATCAACACCTGCGGCGGCGGCGCTTTCGGCCACATCGACAGCCCGGCAGCCGGTGGTATCTCCCTCGGTCAGTCTTACGAGTGCTGGAAATCCGGTGCCGATCCGATCGAATACGCGAAGACTCACAAAGAGTTTGCCCGTGCGTTCGAATCGTTCCCGAAAGACAGCGACAAGCTGTTCCCGGGCTGGCGCGAAAAGCTGGGCGTGCATAAGTAAGGCGGTATCAAAGCAACAAAATGCGCCCCCACACGATGGGGGCGTTTTTTTCCAAGATTCCAATCCCCTCCTGCTTGCAGGGAGGGGTAGGGTGAGGGGGTAAAAACATCCCCCAATCCCACACAATTTCCCTTTTGACAGGGAAGCTTAGGAGTTAGCGATGACAAACAAGAACCAATACACCGTCAGTAAAGAACCGTTCTACCAAGCCCAAGGCGATGAAGTGAAACTGTATGAAGCCGCTTACGCCGCCCGCTTGCCGGTGATGGTGAAAGGCCCGACCGGCTGCGGCAAATCGCGCTTCATCGAATACATGGCGTGGAAGCTGAACAAGCCGCTGATTACGGTGGCGTGCAACGAAGACATGACGGCAAGCGACCTCGTCGGGCGCTATCTGCTGGATGCCAACGGCACGCGCTGGTTGGACGGTCCGCTGACTACGGCGGCGCGCATCGGCGCGATCTGCTATCTGGATGAAGTGGTCGAGGCGCGTCAGGACACCACCGTGGTGATCCATCCGCTGACCGACCACCGTCGCACTTTGCCGCTGGATAAAAAGGGCGAGCTGATTGAAGCGCATCCCGATTTTCAACTGGTCATCTCCTACAACCCCGGCTATCAAAGCCTGATGAAGGATTTGAAGCAATCGACCAAGCAGCGTTTCACCGCGTTTGAGTTCGACTATCCGGCCGCCGCGCTGGAAGCGGAAATTCTGGCCAAGGAAACGGGGCTGGATACTTCGGTATGCGGCAAGCTGGTGCAGATCGGCCAAGCCGCCCGCAACCTCAAAGGGCACGGTCTGGATGAAGGTATCTCCACGCGCTTGCTGGTGTACGCGGCAACCCTGATTAAGAACGGCGTCGATGCCCAAGCCGCCTGCCGCATGGCGCTGGTGCGACCGATCACCGATGACGCGGATATTCGCGATACGCTCGATCACGCGATTGATGCTTCGTTCGCCTGAACAAGCGCGCGGATAAGCCAAGAGGTCTGAGCGATGACGGATGCCGTGACGGAACGAAGCGAAGAGACAGCAATGTACTGGGAGAAACTCGGTTGCCGGTTCTCCCAGGTGAATGCCGTCTTTGATGAGTGTCTGAAGGAGGCCAAGACGCTGCTATCCAAAGCAGGTTTGGAGACCTATATCGAGAATGCCCGCATCATCGGCAAGATGGGGCGGGGCGCGGAACCGTTGCTGATCTATCTGGAAGAAGCGCCCACTGTGGCCGATAGCGTCGGCGAGCATGCACTGATCTGCTTGCGGGAATTTTCCGAGTACCTGTCTACACACACCAACTTCAAGGCGATCGTACCGTTCTTGCAGACGAGCGGCGCCGTCGCGCGGCGCTTGAACAACGACAAGATGTTCAAGTGTTACATTGATCTTGTTCGCGACATGCTGGATCGTACTTCGGGTTCGATACACGGGCATCACACCACCTTTGCCAGCCCGGGCTTGCCTGAATTGCTCAAGCAAGCCCCCAAGTTGCTGGGTGTCTTGTCGTTGCAAGGATTGCAGAACTGGATCGAATATGGCATCAAGTATTACAACCATCATCCTGAGCGGCAGGAAGAATATTTCCGGCTGGAATCCGCCGATGCCATCGCGGTCATGCAGCGCGAGCGGCACGGCACCTTGCTGGCGGATAACGAGCGCAAACTGGATACTTACATCCGCGCGTTGTGGAATGACAGCGATTATCTCATTCCGTATTCGGTCGTTTTCGATGAGCAGCACAAGCCGATGCCCTACTACACCGATGACGGCATCCGCCTGCCCGATGTTTATGACGATCTCAATGGCGTGCCGGGCATCGACCGCTATCGTGCCGCGCTGGCGCATATGGCGGCACATCGCCGCTGGTCGCAAAAGATGATCGTGGATAATTGGAGCCCATTTCAGCGCGCCAGCGTCGAAATATTCGAGGACTCGCGCGTGGAATATCTGGCCTGCCAGAAATATCCGGGCTTGCGCAAACTGTTTCTCGCGCTGCACCCGATTCCCAGAGAAGAAGACCTCCAACTCGAAGCACAAGGCATTTCGGTATTCAGACTCCGGCTGGCCATGGTGTCGCGCGCCATTCTCGACCCGGACTACACTTACAACAACGAGCAGGTCAGGGAGTTCGTCAAGCGCTTTCACGAGCTGATGGCTGACGGCGAATCGACCAGTGCCGCGATGGCTTCCGTGGCGCTGGCGTTCATCGCGCGCACACGCGGCCAGCGCGATCTGACGGCGCAGATGTATTTCGACAATACCGAAGTCGACTACCGCGACGACAACCGCCATCTGTGGATTTATATCGAAGAGAGCGACGAGGACGAGATGTTCGAGCATCTCGAAAAGCGTCAGAGCGAAGAAGGTGAGTTGCATGCGCTGCCACCCCGCCACTACGACGAGTGGGACTACAACGCGCAAAACTATCGCCCGGACTGGGTGAGTGTGTACGAAGCCTTGCATCCGCGCGGCAATCCGGCCGAGATCGACAAGCTGCTGACCAAGCATGCCAAGCTGATCAAGCGTCTGAAAGCGCTGCTGGAGATGCTCAAGCCGCAGGACAAGGTGCGCATCCGCTATCAAGAGGAAGGCTCGGAACTCGACCTGGATGTAGCTATCCGTTCGCTGATCGACTACAAGAGCGGCAGCTCGCCCGACCCGCGCATCAACATGTCGCATCGCACCGATGGCCGCAGTTTCGCGGTCACCTTGCTGCTGGACCTGTCGCAATCGCTGAGCGAAAAAGCGGCGGGCAGCGAGCAGACCATCCTCGAACTCAGCCAAGAGGCGGTCTCCCTGCTGGCCTGGTCGGTGCAGCAGGTGGGCGATGCGTTCGCCATCGGCGGCTTTCATTCCAACACCCGCCATGATGTGCGTTACTACCACCTCAAAGGGTTCAAGGAGCCGTGGGGCGACGAAGTGAAGTCGCGTCTGGCCGAGATGCAAGCGGGGTATTCCACCCGCATGGGGGCGGCGATGCGGCACGCGGGGCACTATCTGCAAGCGCAACAGGCAGACAAGAAGCTGATGCTGATCCTCACCGACGGCGAGCCGGCGGATATTGACGTGCATGACCCGCGGTTGCTGATTCAGGATGCCAGACAGGCCGTGAAGGAATTGGATCGGGAAGGTATTTACACCTACTGTATCAATCTTGATGCCAAAGCCGACGAATATGTCGCGGATATTTTCGGCAAGCAATACACCATCGTGGATAACGTGGCGCAATTACCGGAAAAGCTACTCGAGCTTTTCATTTCATTGACCAAATAGCCATAGTGGCTCAGCGGGAAAAGCAGTAAAATTACGTTTTATAAATTAAATAACTAACGGAGAGAAACCAGCATGAGCAAGAATCTGATTCAATTCATCATCGAAGAAGAACGCCACATTGCGGGCGCAACTGGCGATTTCACCGACCTGCTTGGTGACATCACCATCGCCTGCAAGAAGATCGCTCACGCGGTGAACAAGGGCGCGTTGATCGGCGTGTTGGGCAGCGCGGGCAGCGAAAACATTCAGGGCGAAACACAGAAGAAGCTGGACGTGATTACCAACGACATCTTCATCGCCGAAAACGAGTGGGGCGGCCATCTGGCTGCGATGGCATCGGAAGAAATGGATGAAATCTATCCTATCCCCGCCAAGTATCCCAAGGGCAAGTACCTGCTGACATTCGACCCGCTGGACGGATCTTCCAACATCGACGTGAACATTTCCGTCGGCACGATTTTCTCCATCCTGCGTTGCCCCGAAGGCGTGACTAATCCGACCACCGCCGACTTCCTGCAACCGGGCACCAAGCAAGTGTGCGCGGGCTATGCGCTGTACGGCCCCTCCACCATGCTGGTCATCACCACCGGCAACGGCGTCAACGGCTTCACACTGGATAACGATATCGGCGAGTTCATGCTGACGCACCCGAAGATGACGATTCCTGCCGATACGCAAGAGTTCGCTATCAACATGTCTAATCGCCGTTACTGGGAAGAGCCGGTACAGCGTTACGTGGAAGAGTGCGTCAAGGGCAAGGACGGCGGTCGCGAAAAGAATTTCAACATGCGTTGGGTTGCTTCCATGGTTGCCGAAGTGCATCGCATCCTGACACGCGGCGGTATCTTCATGTATCCGTTCGACACCAAAGAAGCGGGCAAAGCAGGCAAGCTGCGCCTGATGTACGAAGCTAACCCGATGTCTTTCATCGTCGAACAAGCGGGCGGCATGAGCTCTACCGGCCGTCAACGCATCATGGATGTTAAGCCCGAAGGCCTGCATCAGCGCGTGCCGGTTATCCTCGGCTCGAAGAACGAAGTTGAGCGCGTGGTGGGTTACCACAAGGGAGCGTAAAGCATGTCCAAGCCGCTCGTTTCCATCATTATGGGTAGTTCCAACGATTGGGAAATCATGCAGCAGGCAGCGCGTGCCTTGCAGGATTTCGGGGTCGAGTTCGACGCGCGCGTGATTTCGGCGCACCGCTCGCCTGACCTGTTGTTCGACTACATCAAGGAAATGAGCGCGCAAGGCGTGCAATGTTTTATCGCCGGTGCGGGCGGCGCGGCGCATTTGGCCGGTGTGATCGCCGGCAAGACCACGCTGCCCGTGCTGGGCGTGCCCATCCCTTCAAAATATTTGAAGGGCATGGACTCGCTGCTGTCTATTGTGCAAATGCCCAAGGGCATTCCGGTGGCGACCTTCGCCATCGGCGAAGCGGGTGCGGCGAACGCGGGTTTGTTCGCCGTTTCCATGCTGGCACTGAACAATGCGCAACTCGCGCAAAAACTGAGTGACTACCGCAAGAAACAAGCGGAACAAATTGCGGCGACAACGCTTCCGGCGTTGAGCTGAATGACGTAGAAAGAAAAAGTAATGCCCGCATACATCATTGTCAAAGTAAGCGTCGACGATCCTTCGCTGCTCCAGGCGTATCAGGCTGCAACGCCAGCGGTTATTGAAAAATACAAGGGCAAGTTTATTGTACGGGGTGGTGCGACTGAAACGTTGGAAGGCCCCGTGGAATCGCGTCGCACGGTTATCCTTGAATTTCCAGAGTTGGCAGATGCAAAAGCGTACTACCACTCTGCTGAGTACTCGGCAGCCAAAAAACTTCGGGAAGGCATCGGTCATTTCGAGGTGATTATCGTCGACGGAATCAAGTAATGATTTTTCAGGATGGGTTGAGCGTAGCAATACCCATCCTGAATTTGCTGAAAACCCAAACCCCTCCTAACCTCCCCTTGTCAGGGGAGGAACAGCGTCACCTCCCCTGACAAGGGGAGGCTGGGAGGGGTTAAGATTTTGAAGTAACCAAAGGAACAACATGTCTTCTGCCCTGCACGAATCCAATCTGACCAGCCTGAAATTTCTGCATCGCGGCAAAGTGCGCGACCTGTATGAAGTCGATGCCGACCATTTGTTGATCGTGCAGACGGATCGTCTGTCTGCTTTCGATGTCATCCTGCCCACGCCGATTCCCGGCAAAGGCGAAGTGCTCACCGCGGTGTCGAATTTCTGGTTTAAGAAACTCGGGCAGGTGATCCCCAATCACCTTTCCGGCATCGATCCAGAGTCCGTGGTGAAGACCGCAGCGGAAAAGGCACAAGTACGCGGTCGTGCGTTCGTCACCAAAAAATTGAAGCCGCTGCCCATCGAGGCCATCGTGCGCGGCTATCTGGTTGGTTCCGGCTGGAAAGATTACAAGAAGACCGGCGCGGTGTGCGGCATCCAGTTGCCCGCAGGTATGCAGGAAGCGCAGAAGCTGCCGCAGCCTTTGTTCACGCCTTCGACCAAGGCCGCCGTGGGCGATCACGACGAAAACATTTCGTTCGAGCAAGCCAAAAAACTGTTGGGTGCGGAGATGGCCGAGCAAGTGAAGAACGCCACGCTGGCGCTCTACACTCAGGCGGCGGAGTACGCGCTGACACGCGGCATTATCATCGCCGACACCAAGTTCGAGTTCGGCACCGATGCCGCCGGCACGCTGTACCTGATCGACGAAGCGCTCACTCCGGACTCTTCCCGTTTCTGGCCTGCCGACCAATATAAAGTCGGTACTAACCCACCCAGCTTCGACAAACAATTCGTGCGCGACTGGCTGGAGTCTTCCGGCTGGAACAAGCAGCCGCCCGCACCGCAGGTGCCCGCCGACGTGCTGCAAAAAACCGCCGACAAATACCGCGAAGCGCAGCGGTTGCTAACGGGCGCATGAGCTCAATCTCCAATCTGATTGAGGGGTTTCAGCGCTTTCGCGAACAGCATTTCGAGCGCAACGATAGCCTTTACCAGCAGTTGGTGACAAAGGGACAGACGCCCAAGACGCTGGTGGTCGCTTGCTGCGACTCGCGTGTTGATCCTGCACTGGTGCTGGACTGCGAGCCCGGCGATTTATTCGTTATCCGCAACGTGGCAAATCTGGTTCCTCCTTCTGAGAGTCGCGCAGGACATCACGGCACCACCGCCGCCATCGAATACGCTATCCGCATCCTGAATGTCGAGCACATCATCGTGCTGGGTCATGCGCATTGCGGCGGCATCAATACTTTGGTTAAAACCGGCGGTGTGAGCAATCCCGATTCGTATATGGCAGACTGGATGTGCCTTGCGGAAAGCGCGCGCGCCAGTGTCATGGCGGAGATGCCGGATGCTCCGCAAGAAATACAAATGCGCGCCTGTGAGCAACGCGCTATTCTGGTTTCATTGCAAAACCTGATGACTTTTCCCTGGGTGCGGGAACAGGTTGAAAACGGCGCGCTTACGTTGCATGGCTGGTATTTTGATATTGAACACGGTCAGTTAATGCGCTTCAATCCGGCAACGGATTGTTTCGCAGCATTGTGATGGCGCAGAGGTTGTCGATACTATTTTCAGCCCGAACATATGGTAAATAAAAAAGACAATTCCCACGAGCTGATGGCCTTGCGCAAGAAGTTCATGCAAGGCGCGACAGCCGAAAAACCTGTTGCCGAAAAACCCGTTGCCGTCCATCGCGATGAAAGTTTCCGCAATCGTTTCGAATTGCGCAAAGAATTGGGGCGCGGCGCGGCGGGCGAGGTGCATCTCGCTTACGATATCTATCTGCAACGCGAAGTCGCGCTCAAGCTCACCCGCTCCAGCTATCTGGACAATCCGCAGGAAAGCGTCCGCAACCGCAAGATGTGGCTGAACGAAACGCGTTTGGCAGGCAAGCTGCAACACCCGTTCATCGTGCAGATTTACGAGGCTTGCAGCGCCGACGAGTTCGACTACCTGGTGATGGAGTACGTACCGGGCGGGACGCTCAAACAACACACCTCTTTCGATAATCTGCTGCCGCTGAGTCGCCTGATCGACATCCTGTACAAGGTGTGCAACGCGCTGGATTACTCCTACAAGATGGGCATCCTGCACCGCGACATCAAGCCGAGCAATGTGCTGTTGGGTACAAACAATTCCGTAAAGGTGTCGGATTTCGGCGCCGCGTTCCTGTTCAATTCCGACACTACTCAGGTGGATATGGTCGGTACCTTGCCGTTTATGCCGCCGGAGCAATTCGCGCAGGCGCGCCCCTCGATGCAGTCGGATGTTTATGCTGTGGGCGTCATGGCTTACCAGTTGCTTACCGGCATGCTGCCGTTCACGGCCAAGTCGTACGACGAAATGATCTACCAGAAGTTGCACGAAGAAGCCCTGCCCTTGGAGAAGCGGCGCATAGATATTCCTCCCGCATTGCGCTTTGCGGTACACCGCGCCATGCACCGCGATAAGGACATGCGTTACAGTTCGTGGAAAGCGTTCTGCGACGATCTCGCCGCCGCGTTACCGAGCGTGGAAAGACCCGAGGAGGTGCGTTTCGATTCCGCGCATTTCGACGTGTTGCGCAATTTGGCCTTCTTTGCCAATTTCACCGACAACGAAGTGTGGGAAACCGTCGGCATCAGCCAATGGCAAGAGAGAAAAGCGGGCGAGTACATCGTGCGCGAAGGTGAGGTCAGCAGCAGTCTGTATCTGATCGTCAATGGCGAGGCGACTGTCACCAAGAGCGAGGTGGAGCTCACGCGCATGCACACCGGGAGCTGTTTCGGCGAAATCGCCTATCTGGACGAGGCCAGACATGTGCGTCTGGCCACCGTGCAGGCAGTCACCGACATGAGTCTGATCATGATCGAGGGCGAGTCTTTGCAACACGCCAGCGACGGACTGCAAGCCAGTTTTGCCAAGGCTTTCCTAAATCTGATGATTGCCCGCATTACAGATACGGATCGCCGCCTGCTTTCTGTTTTGCTGGCTCAGCCGGGGAGCCCGGCGTGAAACACGCAAAATATTGCGCGCAGCGATGGGCGTCAATGTAGTCCTGCGCGGTGACAGCTGACTTCCGGTTTGCCGGAATAACCGACTTGCTTGCATGCACGTTGCCGGAATTGTGCTTCGCTTGTCCGGGCATCACATGCACGGCATGGCTGAAATGGTCGTTTGAAAATTGTTCGTGCTTTTGCGTTGCACCTTCCTCAAACGACGGTAGCGCAGACAACACCAGCATCAGCAGCGTGATACATAGCATGCTCCACAGCATCATGCCTCCCGAAGACGTTTGCTCTTTGTCATTTGCGAAATCCGCAAGTCTGGCAGAAATAGGATAAAACACGCGCATAGCAGCCTCCTGATATAAGTTTGCCGATTCGAAATCGTGTGAAATATTCCCACGACAGAGAAATGCTAACCGACAAAATTTTGGCTGTAAAGCAGTTTGTGTGATTTTTTCACACAAACTGTTAGAATCTCAAATGTGAGTACAAAAAACCTTTCGACTACCGGCTCCCGAGTTCCGCCGTCCACCCTAATCGTAGCTTTGCGACGTTTGTTACGTCCGCTCATCAAACTGTTGTTAGTCAACGGAATAACTTATCCGTTTTTGTCCAATTTGCTGAAATCGCTCTATGTGGAAGTGGCGCGCGAAGAATTTCTGCTGAACGGCAAACCGCAAACGGATAGCCGCATCAGCTTGCTCAGCGGCGTGCATCGCAAAGACGTAAAAAGGTTAGGCGAAGAAAGCCAGCAGGAGCAATCCGCCCCGCCGACCATATCGCTGGGCGCAAAACTGGTTGCGTTGTGGACCAGCAACGAGCTGTATCTGGATGAGAACGGCCGCCACCTCCCCTTGCCGCGGCAAGCCAGCGAAGGCGGCGCAAAATCATTCGAGGCTTTGGTCAGCTCGGTGAGCAAAGATATTCGCTCCCGCGTCATATTGGACGAATGGCTGCGCATCGGCGTGGCGCATCTGGATGAACAGGATCGCGTGTGCCTGAATACCGATGCCTTCATTCCGGAAAACGGCTATGACGAAAAAGCCTATTACTTCGGCCAGAATCTGCACGACCATATTGCGGCAGGTGCGCACAATTTGCTCGGGCAGAAACCGTCCTTTCTCGATAGAAGCGTTTACTACAACAACCTGACGCCGGAATCGGTTGCCGAGTTGGCGGAGCTGTCCAAAAAGTTGGGTATGCAGGCCTTGGTCGCCGTGAACAAACGCGCCAAGGCGCTGCAAGAAATGGATGCGGACAAACTGAATGCGGACCAGCGCATCAATTTCGGCGTTTATTATTTTGGCGCCGAAGAAAAAAGGCCGCCAAGTGAAAAATAACGCCGCCAAGCGGATTGCGTTAAGCGCGGCGTGCATATTGCTGAGCCTGCTACAGCCTGCCGCTTTGCAGGCGGACGAAGCGAATCGCGGCATCGGGGGAATCGGTCATAGCGCGACTGAAAGCGGTGTGGGCGGCACGGGCAATAGCACTGAAGGCATCGGCGGGACAGGCCATGCCGAAAGTAGCAGTGGTATTGGCGGTACCGGTATCGTGGCGGACAAAGCCGGCATAGGCGGAACGGGTCATAGCCAAGGTGACGGCGGCATCGGCGGTACCGGCATCGTCGGCATTGTGACAGGCTTCGGCAGTATTTGGGTTAACGGTCTGGAGGTGCAGTACGACGCCAAGACACAGGTGGCGGGCAATACTGCCGCTACGACTAGCAATGATCTGGCTATCGGGCAAGTCGTGGTCATTGAAGCGCAGGGCGGCAACAATATGCTCCAAGCCAATAAAATCTCCGTGATCGACGCGGTGGCTGGACAGATAAGCGCAGTGGACGCCGCCAATGGCAAGTTGACTGTGCTCGGACAGACCGTGAGCACCACGGCGCAAACGCGGACGCACGATCCGCAGGGTGCGATGCAGTTCAATGCGGGCGACCACGTTAAGGTAAACGGACTGCGTCTGGCTAATGGCGAAATCGTCGCCTCGCGTATCGAGCGCACGGTCGCGACCGTTGAGCCGAATCTGGTGGGGCCGATCACCGGCATCAACGGCAATATGATCGAGGTGTACGGCTTGCAGATCAGCGCAGCCGCGAACAACGGGCTGAGCGTAGGTCAGGAAATCAGCGTGAAAGGCTCGTTGAGCGGCGGGATATTGACGGCGCGCGAAATAACGCCCAGTCCCACGACGCAACTGTACGGACGCACCGAGCATATCAATGTGCAGGGCTATGTCGGCACACGCACTGCGGAGGGACAAATCAAGGTCGGTAATCTGGAGGTTGTGGTAGCCGATCCGGCTCTGATCTCCAGAGGAAAGCTGGACGCATTAAGCCCCGGCGAACTCGTCCAGATCAGCGGCCGCTTTGCCAATGACCACAGAGTAATCGCCGACAGAATTGAATTTAGCCGCGACAGGCCGGAAAGGGCGATGCACGAAAGAGGCGGCGAACATGAGCGCGAGGGCCGGGCTGAGCACGCGGAACATGCGGAACGTTCGGAGCACGCCGAGCGGCCGGGACACAGCAACCATATAGATCGTCCCGACAGGCCCGACCGTTCGGATCATTCCGACGCGGAAAAACATTCCGACCATTCGCACCACTAATCCGGCAGCCGAAGCAAATGAGCAAAAGAAACTTTCCTGTCGGGGCGCTGCTGCTAATGCTGCTGCCGATGAGCCAAGCAGCGCTGGCCGCAGAGGGAACGTTCAGCCTGACGAGCGGGCTGGATTTCAGTTCCGGCAAATACGGCGGATCGACGAGTACCGATGTTATCTATATACCGTTCACGGGCAGGTATGAAACCGAGAACTGGTTATTCAAGCTGACTGTGCCCTATATCAGCATCACCGGACCGGGGAATGTAACGCCGAATATCGGGCAAGCCGTATACGCAAGCAACGCGGTCAGGACGGATGCGGGCTTGGGCGATGTGATAGCAAGCACAACGCACAGCCTCGTCAATTCCGTCCAAAGCGGCATCGTCCTCGACATTACCGGCAAAGTGAAATTCGGCACTGCGGACAAATACAAAGGACTGGGCAGCGGCGTGAATGACTACGCCGGTGAAGCCAGCGTATACAAAATGATCGGGCGCGTCAGCGTGTTCGGGACGCTGGGTTACAAAGTATTTGGCCAGTCTCCGGCGTATACGCTGAACAATACCTTTTACGGTTCGCTCGGCATCAGCAATAAAATCGACGATCAAGTGAGTGCCGGGCTGATTTACGACTATCGTCAGGCGACCTCCTCATGGGGCGATCCGCAGAAAGAATGGACGGTTTTCCTGAACAGAAAAATCAACAGGCAATGGAAAATGCAGACCTACCTTTTTACCGGCACCGGTATTTCAAGTCCGGACTTGGGCGGTGGAGTCATGCTGACACAAACATTCTAAAATACCCGGTTCATTCAGGAAACGCAGGCAAAAAAACGGACACCTTGCGGTGCCCGTAAACGAAGCTACAGAAGCTTCGGGAGGAGACTAGTTAGATTCTCGAGCGCTCTCCCCCAGCGGGGAGAGCAGAAGAGCGGGTTACAGGTTGTAAGCGCGTTCGCCGTGAGTTGCCGTATCCAACCCTTCGCGTTCGTCTTCTTCCTTCACACGCAGACCGATAGTCAGATCGACAATCTTGTAGCAGACGAAGGCAACCACACCGGACCAGATAACCGTGGTCAGTACAGCCTGTGCCTGTATCCATACTTGGCTGCTGATGGTGGTATCGACGATCTTGTTGTTCACGTAATCGACGATGCCCGTACCGCCCATGCTCCAGGTGTTGAATACGCCGGTGAGCAACGCACCCAGAATACCGCCGATGCCGTGGATGCCGAACACGTCGAGCGCATCATCCGCACCGAGCAGTTTCTTCAGGCCGGTCACACCCCAGAAGCAGACTACGCCAGCCAGCGCACCGATTACCAGTCCGCCGCCGATACCCACCCAGCCGCAAGCCGGAGTGATGGCAACCAGACCCGCAACCGCACCGGAAGCTGCGCCCAACAGGCTGGGCTTGCCCTTCAACAGCCATTCTGCACCCAACCAGGTCACGACAGCGGCAGCAGTAGCGATTAGCGTGTTAGCAAAAGCCAAGGTAGCTGTACCGCCCGCTTCCAGCGCGGAACCCGCGTTGAAACCGAACCAACCCACCCACAACAGCGAAGCGCCGATCATGGTCATCACCAGATTGTGCGGGGCCATGGCTTCTTTGCCGTAGCCGATACGTTTGCCGATCAGGAACGCGCCCACCAAGCCGGCGATCGCCGCATTGATGTGCACCACCGTGCCACCAGCGAAGTCCAGCGCGCCTTTTTGGAACAACCAGCCCGCAGTCGCATTGGCCGCATCAGCCGCAGCTTGGTCGGTGTAAGCATCGGGACCCGCCCAGAACCACACCATGTGCGCGATAGGCAAGTAAGCAAACGTGAACCACAGTGCCGAGAACAGCATAACCGCACTGAACTTCATACGCTCTGCGAACGCACCCACAACCAGCGCCACAGTGATGGCGGCGAAAGTTGCTTGGAAGGCGACGAAAGCGAACTCGGGGATGACTACGCCTTTGCTGAAGGTCGCGGCATTGGCGACAGCGCCGCTAACCGGATCAAAGATGCCTTTCAGGAACAAACGATCAAAACCGCCGATGAACGCATTGCCGGTAGTGAACGCCAGCGAGTAGCCGTAAATCGCCCACAGCACGGTAATCAGCGCAAAGATGCTGAACACCTGCATCAGGATCGACAGCATATTCTTGCTGCGCACCAGACCGCCGTAGAACAGGGCCAGACCGGGGATGGACATCATGATGACCAGCACGGTGGCGATCAGCATGAAGCTGGTGTCGCCCTTGTTGGGAACAGGCGCGGGCGCTGCTGCGGGAGCGGCGGCAGGTGCCGCTTCTGCGGCCACAGCAGGAGCCGTAGCAACAGCGGCCGCGGATGCGGCAACTGCTTCGTCAGCAAACACGGGAGCCGACAGGCCACACAGGGTGACCAGCAGCATGAATGAAGCGATAAGTTTTTTAGTTGCGGCATAACCCCAGCTGACGCTGGCGTTAGCCTTCTCTGAAACTACACTGCATTTCGTTTTCATCTCAACTCTCCTTAAAGCGCTTCGGGACCGACTTCGCCGGTACGGATGCGCAACACTTGTTCGAGGCTTTGCACGAAGATTTTGCCGTCGCCGATCTTGCCGGTTTGCGCGGCCTTCTCGATGGCTTCGATTACCTGATCCAGCATGTCGGCCTTGATAGCGGCTTCCAGTTTGATCTTGGGCAAGAAATCCACGACATATTCAGCACCGCGATACAGCTCGGTGTGGCCTTTTTGGCGGCCGAAGCCTTTGACTTCGGTGACGGTGATGCCTTGCACGCCGATGGCGGAAAGGGCTTCACGCACTTCGTCGAGCTTGAACGGCTTGATGATTGCAGTGACCATTTTCATTTTTAAATCTCCTTGAAAACGGGACGGCGAACCGCCCCGTGGTGATTAGAATGTGCGGCTGAGAGAAACCAATCCGCGGCCCATACCCAACGAATTAGTGCTGGACACGCTGGTGCTGCTGTAGCCCAAGCCCAGTACGTAGCCGCTGAAATCCTTGCTCACGGAC
Source organism: Gallionellaceae bacterium (assembly GCA_037446005.1). Classification (GTDB taxonomy): domain Bacteria; phylum Pseudomonadota; class Gammaproteobacteria; order Burkholderiales; family Gallionellaceae; genus PALSA-1006. The sequence continues at coordinate 14,557 of JBBIJL010000020.1, forward strand.
AGCTTGTAATCGCTGTAATTGGCAGCGGAGTTGTTGGCGACGGTCTGTTTACCGTAGTGGCCACCCAGGGTGACGCCCGTACCTTCCAGCGGATAGCTGGCATTCAACTCGAGGTAGGTAGACCCCTTCGAATCCGCTACACCGAAGAGGTTGCTGGTCGAGTAAGAAAGTTTGGCGGTGACGATGGAATAAGTCACGGCACCGTAGAACTCATCCGTATCAGCCGAGACGAAACCGGACGCATATTTGCCGGGGTAGTTGTAGCGCAGGTAGCCGACGTCCACGCCCACATCGCTTAGCGAAGTTTTAAAACCGGCATAGGTATCGAACTCGCCACCGGTGGAGCCTGCGGCAGCCAACCAGTTGATGCTGGAAGCCCATACGCCAGCATAGGCGCCGCTGGAATGCGCCAGATCAAAACCGCCTTGGATTGCTGCGCCGGCAGTAGTTTGCGACATACCACGATAAAGATAATCGTTGATCAAGGTCACGTTGGAGCTGAGCGTAAAGGGAGAAGCGGGTGCATCAGCCGCCGCAGCAGGAAGTGCGAACGCTGCGCCCAGAGCGATAACGAGTAATTTTGTCTTTAGCATGATGTTTCCTTTTCTATGAAGTTTAAAAACGGGACTCAAATCATCCGCACAATCGTTACAGCAGAATCCGTGCCAGAGGAAAGAATGCAGTGATTTCAATGGGTTTGGCGCAGGGTGCCGTGTCACCGGGGCACAGTCGCACCATCTCTAGGCGTGATTATCATGCCGCGCACCCAAGCAGTGCGCATCCACAAGTTTGCTACACTAGGCGCGTTGTTTTACACCGCAATGAAGGAGATGGTCATCATGTTGAACCCGAAATTTTTTGAAGAAATGTCGTCGAAATTGAACGAGGCTATGGCTAGTGGCCCCGCCAAGGATTTTGAAAAGAACGCTCGCGCCTTGCTGGCGCAGGGATTCGCCAAGCTCGATCTGGTGTCGCGCGAAGAATACGACGTACTCGCGCAACGTCTGGACAAACTGGAAGCACGCCTCGCCGCCTTGGAAGCGCAACGCTAACAATATGGGATTGGCGGTTTTATACAGTCGCGGACTGGCGGGCATGGAGGCCGCGCTGGTCACCGTCGAGGTACACCTCGCCAACGGCCTGCCCAATTTCACCATCGTCGGCCTGCCCGAGGCCGAAGTGAAAGAAAGCAAAGACCGCGTGCGCGCCGCCTTGCAAAACTGCCAGTTCGAATTTCCCGCCAGAAGAATTACCGTCAACCTCGCGCCCGCCGACTTGCCCAAAGAAAGCGGGCGTTTTGATTTGCCCATTGCGCTCGGCATCCTCGCCGCATCGGGACAAATTCCTTCCGCCAAACTGGCCGAATACGAATATGCCGGAGAGCTGGCGCTCACCGGGGAGTTGCGCGCCATACGCGGCGCATTGGCGATGACCTACCGTGCGGCCAACAGCGGGCGCGCTTTTATTCTGCCCGCCGTGAACGCGGAAGAAGCCGCGCTGGTGGAAGACGCGGTGGTGTATCCGGCGCAGTCGCTGCTGCAAGTGGCGGCGCACTTGAGCGGGCGCGATGCGCTGACGCGGCACATCCCGGAAATAAAACCCGCCGCGCCGCACTATCCCGACATGCGCGAGGTGAAAGGGCAGGCGCAATCCAAACGTGCTTTGGAAATCGCTGCCGCCGGATCGCACAGCGTCTTGATGAGCGGCCCGCCCGGCACCGGCAAGAGCATGCTGGCCGCGCGTTTCCCGGGCATCCTGCCGCAGATGACGCAACTGGAAGCGCTGGAATCCGCCGCGATGCAATCGCTGGGCGGCATGTTTGAAGTGGAAAACTGGAAGCGCAGACCGTACCGCGCACCGCACCATACCGCGTCGGCGGTAGCCTTGGTCGGCGGCGGCAGCAACCCTCGCCCCGGCGAAATTTCTGTTGCCATGCACGGCGTGCTGTTTCTCGACGAGTTGCCGGAGTTTGATCGTGGGGTGCTGGAAGTGTTGCGCGAGCCGCTGGAGAGTGGGCGCATCACCATCTCGCGCGCTGCCCGCCGCGCCGATTTCAAAGCGCAGTTCCAGTTGGTCGCCGCGATGAACCCCTGCCCCTGCGGCTATCTCGGCCACTACAACGGCAAGTGCCGCTGTACGCCGGATCAGGTGGCGCGCTATCGCGGCAAAATTTCCGGCCCCCTGTTGGATCGCATCGACATCCAGATCGAAGTGCCTGCGGTGCCGCAGGAGGATTTGCTTAAGCAGGCCGACGGCGAGAGCAGTGCAGTGATACAGGCCAGAGTGGAGACCGCGCGCCAGCTACAGTTGGCGCGGCAAGGCAAACCCAACGCGCAGCTTTCCGTCACCGAGATCGACACTTTGTGCGCGCCGGATGCACAAGGCGAAGCGCTGTTAAGACAAGCCATCACGCGCCTGAATTTGTCGGCGCGCGCTTACCATCGCGTACTCAAAGTGGCGCGCACCATTGCCGATCTGGCCGACAGCGAAAATATTCAAACCGCCCATATTGCCGAAGCGGTGCAGTACCGCAGGATGGATAAAACATGAAAGCGGCATCGCCAAAATGAAACACGCACTGGAAACACTTCGTGCCGAGATTGTTGCCGTGCAGCGAGCCGGCGATTACCTCAAGGAATACGATCTGGCCCAAGCCGCGCTGAAACGCTATCCGGATGACGAATATTTTCGTTATTGCTCGGTTCTCGCGCTATCGCGTTGCAATGCCAAGCAACGGGCGTTGGAAGCTTTCTATTCCTATCGTCTGCATCTGAGCCACGATGAATATGTGCGTTCACTGGAGGCGCGTATCCTGAAAGACATTGCTTTTCAGGGATTGGATTCCACCACCCCATTTGTTCATCTCGACCGGGAGAAATTCGAAACGGCAGCACTAACCTACCAGCGCGAATTTGACCGCACAGGCGGGCACTATGCGGCAGTCAACGCGGCCACACTGTATTTGCTTTCGGGGCATTCGGACAAGTCGCGTGCGCTGGCTGAACAGGCGCTGGCTATCGCCAAACAGGATCATGGCGCACCGTATTTCGCGCTGGCTACGCAAGCGGAGTCCTGTCTGTTGTTGCAGCGCTTGGACGGGGCGACGAAGGCCGTCTTGCAGGCGGCATCCCATAACGAAAAAAATCTGCTGACCCGCGCCCGCACTTATTTCCAGCTCGATCTGATTTGCCGCTATTTGCACATTGACCGGAAAATCCTGGCACCCCTGTTGCCGGAAACGGTGATTCATTATTGCGGCCACGCTTTTTACAACCACCATCCCATCAACGAAGCTGACGAACACGAGCTCTCCCGTCAAATCGAGCGGATGATTGCCACGCATCATTGTGCGGTTGCCTACGGGTCGCTGATGGCGGGCTCCGATATCCTGTTTGCCGAAGCCATACTCAAACAGGGCGGTGAGCTCAATGTGTGGCTGCCGTTCGGTGTCGAGAACTTCTGCGAGGTCTCGGTGCGTCCTGCCGGCTCGCATTGGGTGCGACGTTTCCACAATTGCATCAATGCAGCCAGCACCGTTTCTCTGGTGACCGATTCAGATTTTCTGGGAGACGAGGCGCTGTTTCATTTGTGTTCCGATGTGGCGATGGGTATGGCCATCATGCGCGCTGGCACCCTGAATACCAAGGCGATGCAATTGGCGGTATGGAACCGGAACCTGTCGAACACCAGCCGGGGAACCTACTCGAGTATTTCAAAATGGCAGTCGCTCGGACATCTCTCTGAAATTATTCCCAGCCCGCCGATTGTTCCCCGCACCGAACGGCAGAAGCGCCGCGGTAATTTTCCCGCACTGCGCCGCGAGCCTAAAGCGATCCTGTTCTCTGATGTGCGCGGCTACAGCAAATTATGCGACCGCGACATTCTCTGGTATTTCGAGGTGCTGAATCCGGCGCTGGCAAAGGTGATCCAGGGCTACCAAGCGAAGTTGAACACGTGGAATACATGGGGCGATGCCATATTTTTAGTTACGGCAAAAGCCGCAACCGCAGCCAGAATTGCCATGGAACTCAACGAAGTCATCGCGAGCCTGGATCAGGGGGCGTTGAGCATAGACGAACCGCTACAGATGCGGATAGGCTTGCACTACGGCCCGGTGTATAAGGTTTATGATCACCTTGCCCGGTGTTTTACATTTTCGAGCCATGATGTCACCAAGACCGCGCGTATCGAGCCGGTGACGCCGCCGGGAGAAATTTTCGGCACCGAACCCTTTGTGGCGATGCTTGAGATGGAAGGTAACAATTGGGTATCCCCGGAGTATGCCGGAACGATTTCCAGCGCGAAAAATTTTGGTGAATTCCGCATGTTCCATATACGGTCGAAGACTCAAGACGCTGCACTGGTATGCTCTCTGGAGCAGGCCGATCCGGCGAGCGGACAATAACGCAACAAGGAGTGTTTTATGTTTGAACAAAAACTGATCGCCGGGATGAAAAATTTCAACCAGCTCATCCACGTGCTGCTGGCGCTGGCATTGGGTATCGCTTGTGTGATGGTGATTTGGGATTTCGGCCTGAAGGCCGCCGAAGCCTGGCATGCGGGCAATGCCACGAACGGATTTTTTCATGCGCTCGGTTCGTTGTTCATTCTGTGGACGCTCTCCACGCTGATTTCGGCGGAGATGAGCTACCTGCAAACCGGGCGTATCTATGTGCGCGTGTTCGTCGAGGTTGCCATGATTTCGGTGATCCGCGAAATGATTGTGCAGCCGGTACAGGTCATCAGCAACGGCGGCAGCGAGTCGAACTTCAACCCCCTCCACTACGGATTATTGCTGGCGGCATTGCTGGTGATCGGGGTCGTCTACAAACTGGTGAGCGACCCGCAGGTGTCGCAAGACAGTGATAATTAGAATTTCGCGCGTTAGCCGAACAAACGCGAAAACAGTCCTTTTTTCTTTTCTACAAAATCGGTTTGCTGGTTCAAATGGGCTTTCACGATCTCGACATAGTCGGCGTCGTCGCGCTTGATGTGGTTGAACAGCCAGGTGACCAGCATGCTGTTTAATCCCTTGGTGACATCCTCGCCCTGCTCGAATTTGGTTTGATATTCGCCCACCCGCTGCGCGAACAACTCATGTACCTTCTTGTGGGACTTGAAGAAAGGGTATTTCGCCTCTTCCTGCATACTTTCTTCAAAGGCGAAATGGGAGATGGTGTAATCAACCAAGTCATTGATGAGCCAGCGAATTTCCTCCTTCGAAAGGCCGTTGGTGCGCGCATCGTCCAACTGGTTGATGTATTCCACGATACGGCGATGCTGCTGGTCGATCACTTCGATGCCGATGTTGAGTTGCTCTGTCCATACAAATTTAGCCATTGAT
>JBBIJL010000021.1:0-19839 GCA_037446005.1 Gallionellaceae bacterium
GGCTGAAGCCGCTCCTACAACTGCCCCTCCCAAAGCCCCGCCCCACCCGCCTCCAGATAAGTCAGATACGCCCGCAGATCGAACTCCAACTGCGCATACTCCGGCTCCATGTGTCGGCACAACTGATAGAACGCCTTGTCGTGCTCGCGCTCTTTCATGTGCGCCAACTCATGCACGACGATCATGCGCAAAAATTCCGGCGGCATCTCTTTGAACACCACCGCCACGCGAATCTCGCGTTTGGTCTTGAGCTTTGCCCCTTGCACGCGCGAAATGGTGGTGTGCATCCCCAGCGCGTTCTTGATGACGTGGATCTTGCTATCGAACGCAACCTTGCTCAGTTGTCCCGCGTTGCGCAGATATGAGTTCTTGAGTTCCTGCACATAGTCGTACAGCGCCCCGTCGGTGCGCACACCGTGCGCTTGCGGATATTTTTTCAGCAACCATTCGGCGAGGCGGTCTTGCTCGATGAGGGTGTGTACTTGGGCGACCAGCGCGGCGGGGTAGCCAGAGAGGTAGTTCACGGGCGATTGCGGACGCATGGCTTCAGCGCCCGCGCAACGGATCGAGCAGCGACGACAAGCCGTTGTGATCCAGCTCTTGCATCAGCGCGAGCAGCATGCCGATCTCGCCGGGCGGGAAGCCTTTGCGCGCGAACCAGTTGAGGTAGTTGCCGGGCAGGTCGGCGATGAGGCGGCCTTTGTATTTGCCGTAGGGCATTTCGCGCGTGACGAGGAGTTGCAGGTGTTCGGGTTTCATTGCGGGTGCGAACTCAATCGGATTTTTTCTTGAGCAGCGCTTTCAGGTCGGCGAAAGGGTTGTGCGTCGCTACTGCCGCAGCTTCCGCGCCGCGGTCGCGCACCGCTTCGTCCAGCATGCGCGAGTGTTCGTTGTCGTGACAGTACAGGCACAGCAACTCCCAGTTGCTGCCGTCGGACGGGTTGTTGTCGTGGTTGTGGTCTTTGTGGTGGACGGTGAGTTCGCGCAGGCGCACGCCGGAGAATTCGCGGCCACAGCGGCCGCATATCCACGGAAACAATTTGAGCGCGCGTTCGCGATAGCCGGCCTCGCGCGCTTCGCGTTGCTGTCTGGCTTCGGCGACGACGCGGTCGAGGCGGGCGTGATCGGGGGTGGTGTGTTTGGGCATGGTGCGTGGCGGATGAATAGTTCGCGCAACTATATCAGCCGCTGCCGCCGCTCGCCATCGAGTGCGTGCAGCTGGCGGTCTGTACGGCGGGTGTTCTCGATTACGGTTCTTGCGACATGCGCAGCCAGTTGGTGTTGAAATACACCGGGATCGCGCCGGTGCGCATTTCCGGGCGGCTGCCCAGCGCGCATTCCGCGCTGTCGATCTGCCGGTACCACTCGCGGAAGTGCAGCATGCTCACGGGGTTCATGATGCAGGCCTTCTGTCCGAACGGGTGGCCGAGTTGAAACAGCAGGTGCCCGATTTCGTGCGCGAGATACGCGCCGGATAATTCCGCGGCTTCTGTAGCGGAATATTGTTCGTCGCCGCGCAAGCGTTTGGTGTGTTCCGAATTGTCCAGAAACGGGAAGGTGCTCCAAAAAATATACGAGCCGTATTTGCCGTCGCGGCTGTAGGTTGTGGTGCCGACCGAGACGCCGCCGCGTATGGCGGAATGCACGTCCACATCCACGTATTCGGCGCTCGCGATCAGTTGGTTGGTGATGACCAGATCATATTGCAGCGCGCTGTAGCCCAAGGTGTCCCAATAAATCCATTCGTTATAGGGCGAGGCATCGAGCACCGGCTTGCCGTCTGCCGCCCGGACATGGCGCCAGTCTTCCAGTCGCTCCAGCATCACGTCCGCCATCAATTCGGAGAATTCCCGCAGGTCTTGCGGGTGCGCGGCGGGAAGATAGGGTTGCGCGAACGCAAGCGCATCCGCCAGTTTCGTGCCGTGTTCGGTCAGCGTGTTATAGACCCCGCCGGCGAGCCGGTGTTTGTCGCCGCGCCCGGATTTAAAGTCGTAAATGGATTCGGTACGCGCATCCCGCACGCGCGGCGGAATGCGCGCAAACAGCTGCTCCAGCGGTGTTTCCGCGACATCCGTAAACACGACGTTAACGTTGAAATTTTTCTTTACGGTGCGTTGCGCGGAAGCCAGCATGAGGCGCATCTGCTCGGGGGTCATCCGCGCCAGACGCGCGTTGGCGGCATGCACAACGCGAATCTGCACCGTGGCGTCGGGCTGGATCAGCGGCACGGACGCTTTCTGCCACTCGCCGCCCGTCTTGCAGCCGACGAGCAACAGTGTCATTCCGATGCCCAGGCACTTCAATGGCTGGGCATCAGCGGATAACGCAAAACGGATCCGGGAAAACGGCATCGCTAGTTGTCCCCCGGCATAGAGGGCCGATAGATCTTTGCATTGTTGCGCCCGCTGCTCTTGGCGCGGTACATGGCGATGTCCGCGTTGCGGATCAGCAAATCTTCATCGTCGCCGTGGTCGGGGTAGATGGCAATGCCGATGCTGGAGGAAATTTGCAGGGTATGTCCGTCCAGCTGGAACGGTTGGCTGAGCGCGTGCAGGATTTTTTCCGCCACCGTGGTGGCGTCCAGGTCGTCCTCGATGACCGGCAACAGCACGACGAATTCGTCGCCGCCGATGCGCGCGACGGTGTCGGATTCGCGCACGCAATGCAGCAATCGTTGCGCCACTTCTTTCAGCAGCCAATCGCCGGTGGCGTGGCCGAAGGTGTCGTTGACCGGTTTGAACTGGTCGAGGTCGAGGAACATCAGCGCCACGCGCCCCTTGTCGCGCTTGGCTTTGATGAGTGTCTGGCGCAGGCGGTCGGCGATCAGCGTGCGGTTGGGCAGCCCGGTCAGCAGGTCGTAATGCGCCATGTGGCGCACATGTTCTTCCGCCGCCTTGCGTTCGCTGATGTCGGAGAAGGTGCCCACATGGTGGGTGAGTCGGCCTTGCGCGTCGCGCACCGTGTGGATGGAAAGCTGTTCGATGTAAATGTCGCCCACCTTGCGGCGGTTCCACACTTCGCCGTGCCAGCTGCCGGTGGCGGTGAGGCTGCCCCACAGCTCCTGATAAAACTCCGGCGGATGTTTGCCGCTGGAGAGCACATGCGGGTTTTTGCCGATCACTTCCTCGCGCGAGTAACCGGTGATGCTGGTAAAGGCGCGGTTGACCGACACGATCTTGTTGTCCGTGTCGGTGATGATGACGGCCTCGTCCACGGTTTCAAACACCGTGGCGGCGAGGCGCAATTCCTCCTCGCGTTTGCGCCGTTCGGTGATGTCGCGGATAAACGCGCTGAACTCCTGTTTGCCTTCCATCTTGAGCGGGGTGATGGACAGCTCAATGGGAAACTCCTGCCCGCTGCGGCGCACGGCGAGCGCTTCCACGCGCGAATTCAGCATGGAGCTATTGCCGGAGGACAGAAAATTCCCCAGGCCGAGAACATGCGAATGGCGGTAGCGCGGCGGGATGATGGTTTCGTGCAGCGTGCGCCCGATGGCTTCTTCCTCCGTCCAGCCGAATATTTTTTCCGCCTGCGGGTTCCAGCTGATGATGACGCCGGTTGAGCTCATCAAAATGGCGGCATCCAGCGCGCCCTCGATCATCGCGGCCAGCGACGTTTTTTGTTCGCGCAGCATGTTCTCCGCCTGCTTGCGCTCGCTGATGTCCAGCCCCAGCCCGACCAGATAAACCATCCCGCCGACATTCGCCCGCCGCCCGCTGAAGTAGTACGGAATCTTGCGTCCGTTCTTGGTGAGAAACTCCCCTTCGGCGTTCGCCTCGCCCGCCGCGAACACCGTATACATGCGGTTGGCGAGCAGACGTTTTTCTTCCCCGTCGAAGAAATTCGCGGCCTGCAACTGCATCAGTTCCTCTTTCGAATAACCGCTCACCTCCTCGAAGCGCAAGTTCCAGCGGATGAATTTTCCCTGCGTGTCGAACATATAAAAAATGCCCGGCAGGCTGTTGATGATGCTGTCCGAAAATTGTTTTTCGATGTGCAGCAAACGGTCGGCCGATTTGCGTTCGGTGATGTCGTGCAGGATGGAGAAGAGCAGCGTCTTGCCCTGATAGGTCAGCGGGCTGCTATACACCTCCACATCGCGGATCTCGCCGCTCTTCAGGCGGTGGCACCATTCGAGATGATTGCTGGCATTGTTCCTGACCTTATCCATCGCCGCGCGAATTTCCTCGCGCGAGGCGGTGTTGATCTGGGCAATATTCATGCTGCGCAATTTTTCCGGCGAGTAACCCCAGAATGCGGCGGCCGCGGCGTTGGCATCCGCGATGCGGCCGTTGTCAGGGTCAATCAGAAACGCGATGGACGCCGCGTCGTCGAACATTTGCTGATAGCGCGTTTTGCTTTCGAGCAACTCGTGGTTCATTTCCCGCGCGGCCTTGAGCGCGCGCGCGCGGCTGCTGGCCAGCAGCCAGCTTAGCCAGGCCAGCAACAGGCTGATCGCAAAGCCGGTGTAAGCGATGAGGTGCGGCCGGCTCCTGCTCAGGCGTTCTTCGAACTCGGCATGGGAGCGTGCGGCCACAGTCCAAGCATGGCCCGCGACCGTGACGGGCCGGACAATTTGAAACCGGGCGTTTATCCTGCTGCCGGGGTCGTCGTCGGAGTCGTACATCAGCGCTTGTTCCGACATGGCGGCGTCATCGTAAATTTCGAAGTCGATGAGGGAAGATTGCGAGTTGATGAGCCCGGGCATCAGGTCGCCCATGCGGAACGGCGCGGCGACCCAGCCGACAATATTGGCGCGGCGGTCGGCCAGACTCTCGTGCGGCGCGGCATTGTTGTAGATGGGCAGGTACATGACGAAGCCGGCCTGCACGTCACGCTCCGTCTCCTGCACCAGACGCACCTTGCCGGAAATCGAGGCTTGGTCAAGGTCGCGTGCCCTTTCCATGGCGGCGCGGCGCACCGGGTCGGCATAGGGGTCGTGCCCGAAAGCCCGCAGGTTGCGCCCGGAGAACGGCTCGACGTAAACGACCGGAGCGTAGCTCTCGCGTTTGCCCGGCGGCATGAGATCGTATTCCCGGAAGCCTTCCGCATGCAGCGCCGCGATGTGCCGGTCTTTTTGCGCCAGCGGCACAATGCGCGAGAAGGTCAGCCCCTGAATGCCGGGATAGTTTTCTTCAAGGTGCAGCCGCTCGAAATAATTATGGAACTCCTGACGCGAGACATTGCTGGCATGGGTGAACAATCCGGCCACCCCGCGCAGCACCTGCTCGTAGGCCTGCATGCGCTGCTCGATGCGGCTGTTGGCGACGCGCACGCGGAAATCGAATTCAGTGCGCAACTCCTGCTCCGCATTGTGCTGCTCGTAGCGCCACAATAAGAAAGTGGCCAGCAAACAGATTCCAAACACGACCCACGGCAGCCGGCGCGACCATGCCGATGCGGCATGGGATGTAGCGGTGAGTTCGGCAGAGGCTTGGTTCGCTAACATTCGAAGTTGGCCTTTTTGTTTTTTGCGATTACGGCATCCGCACTTGAGGCGGCGAGCGGAATTTATTAAAACCTTGTCGGCAGTATGGCTGGCCGAATCTTACCAAGATATTTCCGTGCGATGCCAGTATTAAGGCAATTTCGTGGAGGGTGGCGGGGGAACGGGGTGCGGCTTCAGTCTGCGCTGTGCTTGCGGTCAGCGAATGTTTTCTCCGGCTTGCACCTTGCTTGTTATCATTGCATCACATTCTTGCTGTGACGGAGTCGATGATGAATCTCTTGGCATTGCGCGGACGTATTGCCGCTGTCGTGTTTTTGTTCGGGTTGATGAGTGCGCCGGTGTGGGCGGGCGAGGTGCGCGTGGCGGTGACGGCGGACTTTGCCGCGCCGCTGGAGCGTATCGCGGCGCTGTTTCAGCAGGAAAGCGGGCACACGCTGAAAGTGAGCGCGGCGGCCAGCGGCAAGTTGTATGCGCAGATCGCGGGCGGTGAGGCGTTCGATGTGTTCCTCTCGGCGGACGATGGGCTGCCGAAACGATTGGTGCAGGAGGGGAAGGCGGTCGCCGATTCGCGTTTCGTTTACGCCGTGGGCCAATTGGTGTTGTGGAGTGCGCAGGCGGATTTTGTGGATGCCAAAGGTGCGGTGCTGAACAAAGGCGGCTTCACCAAACTGGCGATTGCCAATATACGGGTATCGCCCTACGGCGTGGCGGCGAAAGAGACGCTGGAAAAATTGACGATGTGGAATGCGATGCAGGAAAGATTGGTCAAGGGCGACAATGTCGCGCTGACTTACCAGCTTGCCGCGAATGAAAACGCCGAGCTGGCATTCATCGCGCTGTCGCAGGTGATGCGCGACGGCAAGGTGACAGCGGGGTCGTGGTGGCTGGTGCCGCCCGAGCTGCATAAGCCGCTGCGCCAGAGCGCGGTGCTGTTGTCCGGCGCGAAAAATCCGGCGGCGGCGAAGGCGTTTCTTGCGTTCCTGAAGAGTGAAAAAGCGCGTGCGGTGATGCGCGGCTTCGGCTATGAAATGCCGTGAGGTCGTGGCTACTGCCGCAAAACTAACGAAAATTGTGTCGGGTCGTTCCTTCCGCTTACAATGGCGCCATGTCCCAACTTGATCTCAGCCACCACTTCCTGATCGCCATGCCGGCGATGACCGATCCCTATTTCGCCAAGTCGCTCACTTATGTGTGCGAACACAACGAGCAGGGGGCGATGGGTATTGTGGTGAACCGTCCGATCAGTCTCACGCTGAGCGAGCTGTTTGCGCAGATCAATATGCCGCTCAAGCCCGCCGAACTCGAAGATGTGCTGGTGCATTTCGGCGGCCCGGTGCAGACGGATCGCGGCTTTGTGCTGCACGAGCCGGCCGGCCCATGGCAATCCACTTTGCATATCAACGATAAAGTGGGACTCACCACGTCGAAGGACATCCTGCAGGCGGTGGGCGAGGGTACGGGGCCAAGCCATATTTTGGTGACGCTGGGCTATGCCGGATGGGCTGAAGGGCAACTGGAACAGGAGTTGGCGCAGAACGCCTGGCTCAGCGTGCCTGCCGATGAACGCATCATGTTCGACCTGCCCGCCGACGAGCGTTTGCCGGCGGCGATGGCCTTGCTGGGCATTGATTACGCCACGCTTTCCGACGAGGCCGGACATGCCTGACGGCATGACTGCCCCCACTCTTTCCGGCACGCTCCTCGCATTCGATTTCGGCACCAAACGCATCGGCATCGCAGTCGGCAATACTGTTTCAGCCACCGCCCGGCCGCTCACCACCATCAACGACGAGAAGAACGACACGCGCTTTGCGGTAATTGCCGCACTCCTGCAAGAGTGGCAACCCGCCGCGCTGGTCGTGGGGTTGCCGTGCAACGACGACGGCACGCCGCACGAGATGACGGCACTGTGCCGCCGCTTCGCCAACCGTCTCAAAGGCCGGTTCAATTTGCCCACGTTATTGGTGGATGAGCGGTATACTTCCGCTGCCGCGAGCTCAGTGCTGGACGAGGAAGGGATACACGGCAGGAAGCAAAAATCCCTCATCGACCAGTATGCCGCGCAGCAGATACTGCAAGCGTATTTCGATGAACCCAGCGCGGGAATCCATGTATGAACAATCCACAGTTAAATAAAAACGGCGAGCTGCAACATCTGCTCTCCACCGAAGGCCTGCCTGCGCGCATCCTGCGCGACATTCTCGACAAGGCTTCCGAATTCGTGAATGTCGCCGAAGGGCGCGAGATCAAAAAAGTGCCGCTGCTGCACGGCAAGTCGGTGTTCAACATTTTCTTCGAGAACAGCACGCGCACCCGCACCACCTTCGAAATCGCCGCCAAGAAACTCTCGGCGGACGTGGTCAACCTCAACATCGGTTCGTCTTCCACCAGCAAGGGCGAGACGCTGCTGGATACGGTGGACAATCTGTGCGCGATGCACGCCGATATGTTTGTGGTGCGCCATTCCACCAGCGGCGCGGCACATCTCATCGCGGCGCATGTCGCGCCCGACATCCACGTCATCAATGCGGGCGATGGCCGCCATGCGCACCCCACGCAGGCGCTGCTCGACATGTTCACCATCGTCGGCGATGTGCTGCACTCGCGCGTGGCGCGCTCGCAAATCCACGCGCTGACCACGCTGGGCGTGCCGGAAGTGCGCGTGGTCGCGCCGAAGACGCTGCTGCCGACGATGGTCGAAAAGCTCGGCGTGCAGGTGTATCACGATATGGCACAGGGCTTGAAAGATGTGGACGTAGTGATGATGCTGCGCCTGCAAAACGAACGCATGCAGGGCGCGCTGCTGCCCTCGGCGCAGGAATATTTTAAATACTACGGACTGACGCAGGAGCGTCTGGCGCAGGCAAAAAGCGATGCCATCGTGATGCATCCGGGGCCAATGAATCGCGGCGTGGAAATCGACTCCAGCGTGGCCGACGGCGCGCAGTCGGTCATCCTGCCGCAGGTCACTTTCGGTATTGCGGTGCGCATGGCGGTGATGAGTACGCTGGCGGGAAACATATAAACAGTCGGGCACTACTTATGGCAAATGAACGGAAAACAGAAGCGATTGTTAGATCCCATTTTCAGAAATTTGATCAACTTCTGAGGATTGAGGAACAGGTCTCAGACAATCCGAAAATTAACAAGCTTCTTGCTACAGCCTCAAAGAAGGGAAACGGAAAAGGACGACCAGAGTTCTTGATTACTTTTATGGACAATCAAGACTTACTGATTGTCATCGAATGTAAGGCCGATGTTACAAAACATGAAAGTAAAAATCGGGATTGCTATGCAGAATGCGCGGTAGATGGCGTCTTGTTGTATGCCTCGTATCTTTCAAAGGATTTTGATGTTTTGGCAATTGCTGTAAGTGGTGAAACAAAACAGCAGTTAAAAATCTCACATTTCTTGCAGCTTAAGAATGAGTCGAAGGCCGTAGAAATTTTTGGCAATCAACTGCTATCGGCAGAAAACTATCTAAATGGGTATTTGAAGAGCCCCGAGAAATTCAGGCAAGACTATGAGTTGTTGCTGACATTTGCCAAGCAGCTTAATGAAAGTTTGCATAGACATAAGATTCCAGAGCGAGATAGAAGCTTATTAATTAGTTGCATTCTGATTGCATTGGAGAATACTGCATTTAAATCGTCATATGCGTCGCACAAAACTCCGAAGAGTTTGGCTAACGCATTAGTGCAAACTGTTACCGATGAATTGGAAGCAGCGAATATCACTGGCGAAAAACTTGAAAACTTGAAATTACAGTTCAGTTTTATTAAAACTGATACCTCGCTTTCGACCAAGAGCGGGGTACTAAGAGAGTTCATTCAAGAAATTGATAAAAACATAAATCAATTCATTAGGACTCACGAATACTTTGACGTATTGGGACAGCTTTATGTCGAGTTTCTTCGTTATGCAAATAGCGACAAAGGCTTAGGCATAGTACTGACACCTCCTCACATTAGCGAGTTGTTTGCCGATCTTGCGCAAGTCAACAAAAATTCCGTTGCGTATGATAACTGTACCGGCACTGGAGGATTCCTGATTAGTGCAATGAAAAAAATGATTGGTGATGCCAAAGGAGATGAGAAGAAAATCCGCAGCATTAAAGCCAGTCAATTGCTCGGCGTGGAATACCAATCTCACATTTTCGCACTTGCCGTATCAAATATGTACATCCATCAGGATGGAAAAACTAGCATCATTAAAGGGAGCAGCCTTGATGACGCCGTTATTAATGCAGTTAAAGAAAAGAAACCCACCGTTGGTTTTCTGAATCCTCCTTACAAGGCAGACAAAAAGCATGATACGGAAGAACTGGAATTCGTTTTAAAGAATCTGGAGTGCCTCGTTGAGGGGGGCACCTGCGTTGCAATTGTGCCGATGCAAAGTGCCTTGGCTCAGAAAGGGCGAGCGTATGAATTCAAGAAAACCTTGATGGAACGACACACGCTAGAGGCAGTTTTATCGATGCCAGATGATTTATTTTTTAATTCGGATGTGACCGTAGTTACATGCATCATGGTTTTTACCGCACACCGTCCGCATCCGAAAAATAAAGAAACCTACTTTGGTTATTACAAAGATGACGGTTTTGTAAAACGAAAGATTCATGGGCGAGTTGATGCATATGGCAAGTGGGAAGCAATAAAGGACAAGTGGTTGATGGGCTATTTCAATCGCAAATCGATTCCCGGATTTAGCGTCGCAAAAGCGGTTACCGCAGATGATGAGTGGTGTGCGGAGGCTTATATGGAAACAGACTATGACAAGCTTGCGAAGGCAGACTTTGAGAAAATAGTTCGCAATTACGCAATATTTAAATTAACCAATGTTCAACCAAGTTTAACTGGTGGCGGGGGGACGCCATGATTAAGCTGGGGAAGTTATTTGAGGTGAGGTACGGAGTAAATCTCGAACTCAATCACATGCATCTTGATCCCAACGGAATAAATTTCGTTTCAAGAACCACTGCGAATAATGGAGTATCTGCCAAGGTCTCTAGACTGACTGACGTTGAACCGAGTGAGGCTGGGCTGATCACTGTCGCAGGAGGTGGTTCTGTACTGGAGACATTTCTGCAACCTTCGCCATTTTATTCTGGACGCGACATATTTTATTTGCGCCCGCTCGTGGCAATGACTGATGCACAGAAGTTGTATTACTGTGCGTGCATTAGGGCTAACAAATATCGTTACAACTACGGGCGGCAGGCAAATAAAACTTTAAAAGAAATTTTGTTACCGACGCTCAACGAAATCCCTTCTTGGGTAAATCAGGCGAAGGTAAATATGTATGATGGGGCTGGAGTCGTTTGTTCTCCAGCGACACTGTCGTTAAAGACGTCCGATTGGTCGCCATTTGAATTGCAGGATTTATTCAACATAGAGAGGGGGCGAGGCCCTCGTCGTAACGATCTGGATGGTACTGGAACTACTCCATTCATAACTGCTATTGATTCAAATAATGGCCTAACCGGATTTTCAGCCTCAGAGCCTTTACACAAGGGAAAAACAATTGGTGTGAACAGAAATGGCAGTGTGGGGGAGGCGTTTTACCAAGCTGAACCATATTGTTCGACGGAAGACGTTCATGTGCTTGTGCCAAAGGAAGAATGGGCAAGTAAGATGAATGCGGCAATAGGATTGTTTTTGTCAACAGTTATTCGCCAGGAAAAGTATCGCTTTAACTATGGGCGAAAATGGGGAATTGAACGAATGAAGACATCCAGAATTTTTCTCCCATCAAAGAATGGGAAGCAGCCTGATTGGGAATTTATGGAGCGCTACATTAAATCGTTGCCGTACTCTACTTCAATATAAAAATGAATATCCATATCAAAAACGGTCGCCTGATCGACCCGCACAACAAGATCGACGCAAAGCAGGATGTGTTTATTGTCGGACAGCGCATCGCCGCCATCGGCAAGGCGCCGCCGGGGTTCGTGGCGGAGCGGGTGATTGATGCCGGCGGCATGATCGTGATGCCGGGACTGGTGGATGTCGCCGCGCGTCTGCGCGAGCCGGGCTACGAATATCGCGCCACGCTGGAATCGGAAATGGAGGCGGCGATGGCGGGCGGGGTGACTTCGCTGTCATGTCCGCCCGACACCGATCCGCCGCTGGACGAGCCGGGGCTGGTCGAGATGCTCAAACACCGCGCGCGCTTGCTCAATCAGGCGCGGGTGTTTCCGGTTGGCGCGCTGACTTACGGTTTGAAGGGCGCGGAGTTGACCGAGATGGTCGAGTTGACCGAGGCCGGTTGCAAGGCGTTCAGCCAGGCCGATACGCCGCTCACCGATACGCGCGTGCTGCTGCGTGCCATGCAATATGCGGCGACCTTCGGCTACCGCGTGTGGCTGCGCCCGCAAGATACCTTCCTCGCCAAAGACGGCGTGGCGCACGACGGCGAAGTGGCCACGCGCTTGGGTCTGCCCGCGATTCCGGTGGTGGCCGAAACCATCGCGCTCTCCACCATGCTGCAACTGGCGCGCGAGACCGGGGTAAAGCTGCACGTGTGCCGCATCTCCAGTGCGGCGGGGGTGGAAATGGTGCGCACCGCCAAGCGCGAGGGCTTGAACGTGACGTGCGATGTTTCGATGAATCATGTGCATCTGACCGAGATGGACATCGGCTTTTTTGATGCCAATTGCCATCTGATGCCGCCGCTGCGCAGCCTGCGTGACAAGGCGGCATTGCGCGCCGGCCTGCTCGACGGCACGATAGACGCGATCTGCTCCAACCACTCGCCCGTGGACGAGGACGCCAAACAAATGCCGTTCGCCGAAGCCGAAGCGGGTGCGACCGGTATGGAATTGCTGCTGCCGCTGGTGCTGAAATGGGCGGATGAGGAGCGGGTTGCGCTGCCGGATGCGCTGGCGCGCGTTACCATCAATCCCGCGCAGCTGCTGGGCGTGAAGATGGGGCATTTGTCGGTCGGGGCGCATGCCGACGTGTGCGTGTTCGATCCCGATGCGACGTGGAAAATCGAACCCGCCGCACTGAAGAGCCAAGGCAAGAACACGCCGTTCAACGGTTACACCATGCAGGGCCGCGTGCACCACACTATCGTCGAAGGCCACATTTCTTATTCTTTTTGATTGATCGTCTGAATGAACAACCCATTGCTCGACTTTACCGGTCTGCCGCGTTTCGCGGAGATCACTCCAGAACACATCACTCCCGCCGTTGATGAACTGCTCACGCGCAATCGCGCGCTGACAGCCAAGTTGCTGGCCGATGTTACGCCGCCGACCTGGCAGAATTTCGTGCAACCGTTCGAGGATGCCAACGAGCATCTGTCGCGTGCATGGGGACATGTCGGCCATCTCAATATGGTGATGAACTCGCCCGAGCTGCGCGAGGTCTACAACGCCAATCTGCCCAAAGTCACGCAGTACTACGCCGAATTGTCGCAAAACCTCGCGCTGTTCCAGAAATACAAAGCGATCCGCAACAGCGCGAACTACGCCGCTTTAAACGTCGCGCAGAAAAAAATCATCGAGAACGAGCTGCGCGATTTCCGTCTCGGCGGCGCGGAGTTGCCCGAGGACAAAAAGGCGCGCTTCATGGCGATACAAGAAGAGCTTTCGGCGCTGTGCTCGAAGTTCTCCGACAATCTGCTGGATGCGACCAATGCCTACGCCTGCGTGATCGCAGATGAAAGCGAGCTCTCCGGTATCCCGGCAGACGAACGTCAGGTCGCGGCTGAGGCCGCGCAGGAAGCCGGCAAGCAGGGCTGGCTGTTCACGCTGAAAGCCCCGTCCTACGGCCCGGTGATGCAGTACGCCGACAACCGCGCCTTGCGCGAGCGCATGTACCGCGCGTACACCACGCGTGCCAGCGAGCAGTTGGCGGAAGGCAGCAAGATTGAGTGGGACAACACGCCGCTGATGACGCAGATTTTGCAGTTGCGCACGGAAGAAGCGCGGATGCTGGGCTTTGCCAACTATGCCGAATTGTCGCTGGCGAGCAAGATGGCGGATACGCCGCAACAGGTGGCGGAGTTTTTGCTCGAGCTGGCGCATCGCGCCAAACATTTTGCGGAAAACGATCTGGACGAGTTGCGCGCGTTTGCCGCATCCGAACTCGGGTTAACAGACCTGCAAGCATGGGATGTGGGTTATGCGGGCGAGAAACTGCGCCAGCAGCGCTACGCCTTTTCCGAACAGGAAGTGAAACAATACTTTCCCGAGGATGCGGTACTGTCGGGTTTGTTCGGGCTGGTCGAAACGCTGTTCGGCCTCAACATCAAGCCTGCCGCAGCACCCGTGTGGCACGAGGCGGTGCGCTTCTTCGACATCCGCGACGGCAAGGGCGCGCTGCTCGGGCAGTTTTATCTCGACCTGTATGCCCGCGCCAGCAAGCGCGGCGGCGCATGGATGGACGATGCCATTTCGCGGCGGCGCACGCCCGAGGGTATTCAGACTCCGGTGGCCTATCTCAACTGCAACTTCGCCGCGCCGGTAGGCGGGCGCCCCGCGTTGTTTACGCACGATGAGGTCATCACGCTGTTCCACGAGTTCGGCCACGGCCTGCACCACTTGCTCACGCAAGTGGAAGAGCTGGGCGTGTCCGGCATCAGCGGCGTGGAGTGGGATGCGGTCGAGTTGCCCAGCCAGTTCATGGAGAATTTTTGCTGGGAGTGGGATGTGTTGCAAGGCATGACGCGCCACAGCGAGAGCGGCGCGAAGCTGCCGCGCGCGCTCTACGACAAGATGATCGCCGCGAAAAATTTCCAGAGCGGTTTGCAGATGCTGCGCCAGATCGAGTTCTCGCTGTTCGACCTGCGCTTGCATAGCGACTACGACGCGCACGGCGGCTGCGACACGTTAGCCGATAGGCCCGATTGCGGGAGCAGCCGCCCGGGCATCCCTCCCGCACCAGAGGGCTCCGCCCCACCGCGTCGGGGTGCCCAGACCGTGCAGCAGTTGCTGGACGAGGTGCGCAAAGAAGTGGCCGTGCTGATTCCGCCCGCGTTCAACCGCTTCCAGAACAGCTTCGCGCACATCTTTTCCGGCGGCTACGCGGCGGGCTATTACAGCTATAAGTGGGCGGAGGTATTGTCGGCGGACGCGTACAGCCTGTTCGAGGAGAACGGTGTGCTGGATGCGGCCACCGGCAGCCACTTCCGCGAACAGATATTGGCTGTGGGCGGCAGCCGCAATGCGATGGACTCCTTCGTCGCGTTCCGTGGCCGCGAACCCAAAATCGACGCGCTGTTGCGGCATAACGGCTTGGTGGCCGCAACGGCCTGATTATTTTCTGCGGAGGCGACGACATGAAAACAGGATTGGGATTGGCGATGCTCTTGCTGCTGGCGGGCAACGCGCAGGCGGAGGAATACTACCGCTCGATAGATAGCGCGGGCAAAGTGCATTACGGCGATGCGCCGCTGATGAACGCCGACGTCGAAAAACTCAAGACGAAAGCCGAGCCGATCCCGAACGATGCGTTGCCCTTCGAAACGAATCGCGCCAAAGAAAAATTTCCGGTCACTTTGTATGTCGCGGACGGTTGCGGCAATGCCTGCGAGCTGGCGCGCGAATATTTGAACAAACGCGGCATTCCCTACACGGAAACCAATTTGGTGACGGTGGACGATATGGCCGCCTTCAAAAAGGCATCGGGCGGCGACCAGATTCCGGTGATGACCGTCGGGAAAGACATTTGGATCAAAGGGTATCTGGAAAGCCTGTGGCGCCAGGAACTGGATAAAGCCGGCTATCCCAGAACTGCGCCGTATCGTCCCCGCCCCGCCATTAAACCCGCGCCTGCCGCAGAAACACCGAAGCGCGAATGAAGCTTGCTACCTGGAATGTGAACTCGCTCAAGGTGCGCCTGCCGCATCTGCTGGAGTGGTTGGCGGCGAATCCCATCGACGTGGTGTGCCTGCAAGAAACCAAGCAACAGGACGCAGATTTTCCGCACGCCGAGTTGCAGGCGGCGGGCTACCACAGCGCCTTCAGCGGACAGAAAACTTATAACGGTGTGGCCATCCTGAGCCGCGAACCGATCGGCGAGGTGCAGCTCGGCATCCCGAATTTCGACGACGAACAGAAACGCGTCATCGCCGCGACAATCGGCGATGTGCGCGTGGTGTGCGTATATATCCCCAACGGCCAGGAAGTCGGCTCCGACAAGTATCACTACAAACTGAAATGGCTGGCGGCGCTGAATGCCTGGCTGAAAGATGAGCTCACGAAGTACCCGAAACTCGCCTTGCTGGGCGATTACAACATCGCGCCGGAAGACCGCGACGTGTACGACCCGCAGGGATGGGTCGGCAACATTCTGGTCAGCGAGCCGGAACGTGCTGCCTTTCAAAGCCTGCTGCAATTGGGTTTGCGCGACGCTTTCCGCTTGTTTGACCAGGCGGAAAAATCCTACTCATGGTGGGATTACCGCATGATGGCGTTCCGCCGCAACATGGGGCTGCGCATCGACCACATCCTGATTAGCGAAGCACTCGCATGCGATGCGTGCCACATAGACAAAGCGCCGCGCAAACTGGAGCGCCCCTCCGACCACACGCCCGTGATTGCCGATATCAATTGAACGGGCAAAAAAAATCCCCCAACCAGTGGGGGATTTTGCAAGAACAGCTAGTTAAATTAGAACTTGAGTCCCAAGCGAGCCGATAGACCCACTTCATCCTGATTGCCGGCAACGGCAATATCAAAACGGGGCTTGAAGTATGGAATGCGGGGCGACAATCCCAACCCGACAGAGGCAACGTTTCGGGCGTTATTAACAGCATCAACCCGATAACCCGCGCGAATCTGAGCCCAGCCCCAAGCACTGGCCTCTCCGCCCAAAGAAACATACTGCGACTTATTGCCCATGCCCACGGGGTCATTGGCCTTCAAATCGGCATCCATCGTCAGCACCGCCCATGTGAAATGCTTGGACACGCCAAAGCGGGGCATTGGACTCAGATTGAGCGTTTGCCCGGTAGGGGCACCATTATTTTTGAACTCGAAGCTATAAGGGATTGCATTTTTAACGACCAAGCCGGTGCTCCAACCGTTCCCGTAATTTTTTGCCACGCCCAAATCGAAGTTGAAGCTGCTGTATTGGGCCAGATATTGCGACCCATTGGCATTATTCAAATTGCCGGAGTTTGCAGAGATTAGGGAATCATACAGATCGACTTTCATAAACTTGGGAGAGAACCCCAATGCCCATTCATGGCCTGCGGTAACAAAGGTGTGGGAAATGGAAAAACCGGCCTCTGAAATTAACGCGGCATTGATTCTGACTTTCGATTGCGCCTGATTGTTATTTTTAATCGTTGTCGAATTGTTAGTGATGGTCGTTGCGTTGTTGGTCAAAGTAGTTTGGGTGGTTCCCATGCTCGTGTTCGCGTTCGTCAAGGCAGTTTGTGCTGCGGTAAGACTTGCGGAACAAGCAGTAATAGCAGCGGGGGTAGCCGGCGCGGGATTGCAAGCCGTATTGGCGGTTGCCACTGCGGTAGATGCAAGACTCACCAAATCAGCCGTAGTGCCTGCTGTACCAATGGCGCCAATTGCATTAGCCGAAGCAGTCAACGCAGTACTCGTACTATTCAACGCAGTGGTATTGGTGGCGATCGTTGGCGAGTCCAGATAAATCAGACTGCCCGCCATCGCCATATTGGTATTGGCGAAAAAAGCGTAGCCAAAATTCTTACCTGGTACTCCCAGTACCGTGGCCAAACCCAAATCGCCGTAAAGCGGCTTTCCATCCAGCGGCTTCAGCGAGTTATCCATCTTCGTCAGCGACTGGCTCGTGTTGCTTGTATCAGTGGACACAGTATTCATATTGCTCGACACCGTCGTCATATTGCTTGCCACTGTGGCCAGTTGAGTAGCTGTCGTCCCAAGATTTGCCGCAGTAAGTGCGGGCAGGGCGTTCAAAGCAGTCGTGCTCGCTTGCAAGGTAGTAGTGCTCGCACTCAGGCTGCTCGAATCGGCAGAAAGCGTGGTCGTGGAATTCTGAAATGCCGTGGAGTTATCCTTAATGGCGGGCATATCACCGCGCATATTGCCCGGATCATTAAAACGTACGCCCATCGACAAAAGATCAAAAGCATATTTGCTATCGGGCGCATCGGTAGACAGCAAGGCGGGGTTAAAAATAGGAGCCGAGGAAGGGTCTGCTTCGGCCACTCCGGCCCCTCCCATCGCCATTGAACGCGGATCCATTCCGCTGAATGGAATTGCGGATGCAGTAGCGCTCCCCAACATAAGCGCTGTAAGAGTGGCTAGTCTCAAATGCTTCTGGTGCATGGTTCTTCTCCCTGAAGGTTAAAAATAAAAAACGACAAACTGTTGCGCAAATGATTGTAAGGCGATGTTCCCGCCGCAATTTTTGCGACCCGACCTGCGCGATTCTGTCAGAAAAGATCGGCAACGGCTACCCTGTGGGGAATTGTCGAAACAAAATTGTTGCATTTCGGTGCAAACGAAACCGCCCGCACGGGGCGGGCGGTTCTTTAATTTACAGAGCCAGCTGTTTTATCAAGGTGAAACAAACAGCACATTGGACCCGCCCGACACCCCGGTTATCAATAGCCGATTCAAACTTGGCGAATAGGCGAGATTGTTCAGCGGAATGTTTGCCGAGCCAATATTCCGTGCTGTCCAAGTCAATCCATCGGGCGAGGTGGCAATGTTGTCGTTCACACTGGTAAAGCCAGGATTTTTGCCCAATGCAACAAACAGGCTGCCCGTCCAGATCATGTCCTGTGCTGTCCCTCCCGCGATTGGAGCTGTTCCCTGTTTAGTCCAGGCTACGCCATCGGTGGAAGTCCAAATATCTGTGGTGGTGCCGTTGCTGCTTATCGTAACCAGGCTGCTGCCGTTGGAAGCAACTGCCGCAGGAACGAATTGCAGGGTAAGCGTTGCGGGCATGCCTTTACCTGCTACCCAGTTCGGGGTTGGCATCGACAACGGAGTAAACGTCAAAGCGGTGGAAGTCCAAGTTACCCCATCGGTAGATGTGCACGCCAGCTGTTGCTGGAAATTGATTGCATCGCCGACATACATCAGATATTTCGAGTTGTACCACAACACCTGATTGACGCTGCCGGCATATGCGCTTGCCAGATAACTCTTTCCGCAAAGGCCATTGGCAGTTTCCGTCCAAGTGATGCCGTCTGTCGATGTCAGGAAGCTGCCATTGTTGGTGCCTACAAAGAAACGGCCATTCGCGGCAAAAGCATTCGTCAGGGTTCCCGGACTCGTCAGTGTGATGGGCTTTGATGTCCAAGAGGTCGGAGCGGTGCCGGCAGAATAGCTGATGGCTGTTGTTGATGTGCCGGTGATGATGCCTATCCAGCGCGTCCCGTTAAATGCGATTTTGTTGAAATTGCCGGTGCCGGCCGTCCATACATAGCCATCCGGGGATGTTTTAAGCCCTGGGCCGGCTGCGACAAATTGATTGTTGCCCCATACCACTTGAGTATTACCCGGGCTCTGGTTGCTGCAATTCGACCAATTTACCCCGACGACACCGCTCGCCGGTAAGGTGGTCGTTACTCCGCCGCCCGAACAAGTGGCTTGAACGGTCGGCGCGGGTGTGATGGTTAAGCTGGTGCTGGTAGTTGCGCTGGTATTGGTTGCGGTATTTGTTACTGTGATCGGCCCCGTAACTGCACCACCCGGTATGGTCACCACCAGCACAGTGGCGGTATTAAGTGTGACCGTGCCGTTCACGTTACCACCGAATGTCACGGTGTTCGAACTTGCGGCGCCGGTATTAAATCCGGTCCCA
This sequence comes from Gallionellaceae bacterium, assembly GCA_037446005.1. Classification (GTDB taxonomy): domain Bacteria; phylum Pseudomonadota; class Gammaproteobacteria; order Burkholderiales; family Gallionellaceae; genus PALSA-1006. Next base: position 19,210 of record JBBIJL010000021.1, read on the forward strand.
GTGATATAAAGCGTATTGCCAACCGAGTAAAAGCTGGAAATGGTCAGCGCGGAGGTGGATGGTGTCGCCGCCCCGGTACCAGCGCCACCACTCACCGTAAAGCTCCCCGCCGAAGTCGCCGATTTGTTGGCAAGCAAGCTCATGATGTTCGTCACGCTGATTGCACCGGTCGTGGCACCTGTCGGCACGGTGACGGTCAGCGAAGTGGCGCTACCCGCCGTCACCGTGGCGAGGGCGTTGCCGAACTTCACCGTGTTGTGCTGGTAGAACGGATCAAAGCCGGTGCCGGTAATCGTTACCGTTGCACCCGCCACGCCGCTGGCCGGACTGAACCCGGTGATCGAAAGGGCGGACGAGGCGGCTTGTTGTTGCGCTGCGGCCAAGGCATTCGCCACGGCGGAAGCCGGCATCTGGCCGCCGGCGATGGCGGCCATCACACTGCTGGCATTATTCAGGGCGGCAGTGTTCAGGGCGCTGATGAGGCTGGCTTTGGTCAGGGCCGGGTCCAGCAAGGCTAATTGCATATTGGCGGCGTTGATCGCGGCAGGAATCAGGTCGCGCAGTTTGGCATTGGTGTTCGGCACGGTGGCTTGTGCCGCCGTGGTGTTGACCGGGGCCGAGGGAATGTTG
>JBBIJL010000022.1:0-19741 GCA_037446005.1 Gallionellaceae bacterium
GGGAAGGACGCGTCATTCTGGCCAATGGCGAATTGAAATGGCTGACGCTGGGCTCGTCGCCGCAAGCCAGAACAGACGGCAAAGTGGAATGGGAAGGCCTCGTGGTCAACGTGACCCAGACCAAACTGGACGAACTGGAACTGGTGCGTTCGCAGCAGCAATTGCGCGAATTCTCCTCCCACATACAGGACGCCAAAGAACAAGAACGCCTGCGTATCGCGCGCGAAGTGCATGACGAAATCGGCGGCCTGCTCACCGCCATCAAGATGGACTTGGCCTGGCTGAAGGAACGCCTGCCCAAAACCAAAAAACTCCTGACCGACAAAACCACCACGATCGAAAACATGGTGGACAAAGCCATGACTGCCGCGCGCAATCTGGCACACAGCTTGCGACCGGGTTATCTCGACAGCTTCGGCATCGTCGCCGCCATCGAAATGGAGGCCAGTGAATTCGAGCAGCGCACCGGCATCAAGTGCCTGCTCACCCACAACGACGAGGAAATGGAAATCGACCTGCACCCCGACGTGTCGATTGCCCTGTTCCGTATTTTTCAGGAATCGCTGACCAACATCATGAAACACGCGCAGGCCAGCGAAGTAAAAATACTCATCCAAAATAGCCCCGACAGCATTGAACTGACCATCAGCGACAACGGGCGCGGTTTCAGCCATGACGCCCGGCTGAAACCCAGATCGTTCGGCTTGCGCGGCATTCAGGAGCGGGTAGCGCATTTCGGCGGGCAAGTCAGCTTCACCAGCGCGCCCGGACAAGGCACCACGGTTTCCGTCACCGTTCCGCACATCCCGTCGGATGCAACTCCGGGTGATACACTAGCGCAACCGCAACAACCCCTGTTTTAACAAAACCATGCGCAACGGAGTTTCCCGATGATAAATGTGCTGATAGCCGACGATCACACACTCATCCGCAAAGGATTGAAACAAATTCTGGATGACACCGACAACATGCGTGTCACCGGCGAGGCCGAGACCGGCGCGCAAGCCATACAAATGGCACAAAAAGCGCCGTTCGACATGATTCTGCTCGACATCAGCCTGCCCGACAAAAACGGCATCGACGTCTTAAAACAGCTCAAACTCAACAACCCGGACGTGCCCGTACTGATGCTGAGCATGCACGCGGAAGACCAGTATGCGGTGCGTTCGATGAAAGCCGGTGCGGCGGGCTATCTCAACAAGCAAAGCGCGCCTTCGCAACTGGTCAACGCCATCAGCACCGTCGCCAGCGGCAAAAAATACATCAGCGGCGAACTGGCCGAGCAACTCGCCAACGGCCTCTCTCAGGGCTATCAGGAACTGCGCCACCAAGCGCTGTCCGACCGCGAATATCAAACGCTGTGCCTGATGGCATCCGGCAAAAAACTCAGCGAAATGGCCAAGATCATGTCGCTCAGCGCCAAGACGGTCAGCGTGTACCGTGCGCGCTTATTGGAAAAAATGAATTTGAAAACCAACGCTGAAGCGATCCACTACGCCATCAGCAATCACCTGATCGAGTAACTGCCGGCACCAAATAGCGGGCGGAAAGCGCCGCTATTTGCGATATTGCACCTGATTGCATCCCCGATAATGAGCGCCACAATCAAAAAGCGTCACCCCATAGACACTATGAAAAAGCACATCAACCCTTCGGAAGTCGCGCGCGAAACATTGATCGTACTGACATCGCGCAAACTTGCCCCCACGCCGGAGAATTACACCAAGATATTTCAGGAAATCAGCGGCGTTCCCGCACCCGCTGCAACAAAAGACACCGCCCCCGCCACCGAGCCCCCCAAGCTCGAGCTCGCCTGGTCGGAACTCATTCAGGATTTGTTGCGCCAACTGGAAACGCCGCACAAAGGCATCACCATCACACGCAAAAAGGACGGCTTGGAAACGGTACTCAATCGCTTTTCCGCCAAACCTGACGAATTATTTACCAAGCTACAGGGACTGCTGCGCTCTTGGGCAACAGCGCCTACTGCGAGTATGGACATTCCACCGCCGCCCGCCAATGGCGCAGCCCCCTTAGCAACTGCGCAAACCGGTGCTACGGCAAAACCCTCCGGCAGCGCGGCCACGACCCAGACAGCAAACGGCAACGACAATTCACCCGCGCATCAGGAACTGATTTCGCAATTGCGCGAACTGCTGGCGCAAACGCTGGAAAATTCCCTCTCCGCCCAACCCGATCTGAGTGCGGAAATCAAGGAACTCGCGCAACAGGTACGCGCAACCGACAACAACCAGATCTACGAGCTCGCCAACAAGTTGCGCCATTTCTGGATCAAGCTGGAATTGCGCGGGGGAGACAAAACCAAAATTCAGGAAGGCTTGGTGCGCCTGTTGCGCCTGCTGGTGGAGAATGTGGGCGAACTGGTCGCCGACGACCAATGGTTGCACGGCCAAATCGTCACCCTGCAAGAAATCATCGCCAACCCCATCGACAAACGCGTCATCGCCGATGCCGAACGCAATCTGCGCGACGCCATCATCAAGCAGGGCTTGCTGCAAAAAAGCCTCAGCGACGCCAAGTCCACATTAAAAGGTCTGATGACCACCTTCATCGACCGCCTCGGCGACCTGAGCGAAAGCACCGGCCTGTACCACACCAAAATTGAAGGCTATGGACAAAAGATCGGCGGAGCAAGCAACCTTGCCGATCTGGGACATATACTGGAAGACATCATGCACGACACGCGCATCATTCAGGATAGCGCGCTGCGTTCGCACCATGAGTTGGTTGATGCCCGCAAACAGGCGGACGAAGCCGAGGCTCGCATCAAACAACTGGAAGAAGAGCTGGAACAGATCAGCGAGATGGTGCACGAAGACCAGCTCACGGGTGTACTCAATCGTCGCGGCATGGACGAAACTTTCGAACGCGAACTGAATCGTGCCGACCGCAGCCAGATGCCGATGTGCGTCGCGCTGCTCGATATCGACAACTTCAAAAGACTGAACGACACTCTGGGCCATCAGGCGGGAGATCAGGCGCTGGTCCACCTCGCGCATGTGATTAAAGAATGTCTGCGCCCGGCCGATACTGTTGCACGCTACGGCGGCGAAGAGTTCGTCATCATCTTGCCGGACACTCCGCTGAAAGAAGGCATAGAAGCGGTTGAGCGTTTGCAGCGCGAGCTCACCAAGAAATTCTTCCTGAACAACAACGAGCGCATTCTCGTTACCTTCAGTGCCGGCGTTGCGTTGCGCAACAGCGGCGAACAACAGGAAGATGTACTGGGGCGCGCCGACAAAGCCATGTACACCGCCAAGCAAACCGGCAAGAACCGCGTCATCGCCGCAGAATGAAACAAAATTTCACCAAACACTAAAGTTTTCCGCAAAGACTCCGATAACTGAACTAACGGCGGTTGATGTGCCTGACACAAAAGGCAAACCGAAGTAAACGGCAATAAGAAATACGCCGGATGTGCAAATCGAGTTAATAGGAGAATTTAAAATGCCCTCATATATCAATACCAACCTCGCATCCCTGAACGCACAACGCAACTTGAATGCTTCTCAGGGTGCATTGCACACCTCGTTGCAACGCCTGTCTTCCGGCATGCGCGTGAACAGTGCAAAAGATGATGCGGCAGGTATGGCGATTGCTTCCCGTATGGAAAGCCAGATTCGCGGTTTGAACCAAGCGGTACGTAACGCCAGCGACGGTATCTCCCTCGCGCAAACTGCCGAAGGTGCATTGGGCGCAATTCAGGTCAATATGGCTCGTATGCGTGAACTGGCGGTACAAGGCGCTAACGCCACATCGAACTCCGACATCGCCTCGATCGACGCCGAATTCACCCAGCTCAATGCGGAAAATACGCGCATTATCGCGGGCACCAGCTTCAACAACATTCAGTTGCTGTCGGCAGCTGTGAGCCAAGTGTTCCAGATCGGCGCCAACAGTACTGCAAACGTGGATGACATCACCGTAACAACCGGTGGCGCGATTGCACCAACGTCGACCACCTTGGGCGCATCGTCAACGACTGCCCAAGCTGAAATCACCAAACTGGATGCCGACATTGCCGCCGTCGCAACTGCGCGTGCCACTTTCGGTTCGGTACAGTCGCGTTTCGAGTCGGTTATTTCCAACCTGCAAATCGCGGCAGAAAACCAAACCGCTGCACGCAGCCGTATCATGGACACCGACTTCGCGGCAGAAACAGCCAACCTGACCCGTGCCCAGATCCTGCAACAAGCCGGTACAGCGATGTTGGCGCAAGCGAACCAATCGCCCAACACCGTGTTGACGCTGTTGCGTTAAGGCTGATGGAGTAGCATGATTGTTCAGCCGATAGCTAACACTGTCGGCTGAATGCGTCACCAAGGAAAAAGAGAAGGAGCATAAAAATGCTAATTCAAAATACAACCAGTGCAGTCAGTCCGGTGCGCTTCGCCAGCGACCATGCTGTTGCGGCAGTTGCCTCCCCCAAAGGGGATGCCGCTCCGGTACAACAGCAGCCCACTGTCGATACGTATAAGCCGAGTATTGCGCAATTGGAAAATGCCGTGCGCGACTTGAACCAATCCATGAAAGCCAGCAATTCCAACCTTGCTTTCAGCATTGATCAGGACACGCAGCAAACGATCGTGAAGGTGATGGATTCCAAGACGGGAGAAACAATCAAGCAGTTTCCGTCGAAAGAAGCGATTGCCATTGCCAAGGCGATCGGCGATATTCAGCAAGGGTTGCTGCTCAAACAAAAAGCTTAATTTAAGAGGCGATCATGGCTGTTTCCAGCACGACATCGGCAACAACTGGCACGAACATTGACGTGAACGGGCTCGTCAGCCAGTTGATGTCTATCGAGCAGAAGCCCCTGACTGCCCTTAACAACAAAGAAGCGAGCTACCAATCCAAAATTTCCGCTTTCGGTCAGGTAAAGAGCGCTTTCTCCGCTTTCCAGACCGCACTGCAGGGACTCAGCAGCAGCTCCAAATTTCAGGCCAATAGTGCGACCTCCTCGGATACCAGCGTCTTTACCGCATCCGCTCTGGGCTCCGCATCCGTTGGTTCGCATTCCATCAGCGTCACCAATCTGGCGCAAAACCAGCGCTTGGCGGCGGCGGGCATCGCCAGCACCACAACCGCCATCGGCAACGGCACGCTCACCTTCGATTTCGGCACCATTTCCGGCGGCACGTTTAATGCCACGACCGGAAAATACGGCGCAACCGCACTCACCAATGCGACGGTAGCCAACGGTACCGTCGCCGCAACTGCGGCAACCGCGATAGGCCCGGCACAGACCTCCTTCACGCCGGATGCCACCAGCTCGGGAACCATCCCGGCCGGCACGTTGACCATCAACGGTGTCAGCGTGGGTGCCATCACCCTGTTCGGCGTGGACAGTGCGACTAACATTGCGGCAGCTTTTGATGCGGCCTACGTTGCCTCGGGCGGCGCAGCTGGCACATTCACCGCAACACCGGGCGGACCGGTCACCAAAGCCGCCGGCGCCACTGTCACCTTCGGCATTTCGGGCACGGCAGCGGATGCAGCCACTGCCACAACCAATCAATCCACGCTGATATTCCAGACCGGACTCTCTACCGCGCAACTGGGCACGCAGGCGCACAGCAATGCGACGGTAACCGTTGCCAGCACCTCCGGTCTCACCGTTGGCGATGCCATCTCCGGCGGCGGCTTCCCGGCGGGCACGACCATCGCCTCGATCACCGATGCCACGCATTTTTTAACCACGGCGCCCGGCACCAATGGCACCGGCGTCACCATCAACGCCACCACCGCATCGAGCGTCACGACCTTCACGCCCAACACCACCGGCAGCAAAACAGTGACGATTGATGCCACGAACAATTCTTTGCAGGGTATCCGCGACGCCATCAACGCGGCACAAATCGGCGTCACCGCCAGCATCGTCAACGACGGCAGTTCTACACCTTACCGGCTGGTGCTTAACTCCGATGCCCTCGGCGCCAACAACAGCATGAAAATCTCCGTTGCCGGTGACGCTGCGTTGTCGTCCCTGCTCGGCAACGATCCAGCCGGAACGCAAAACATGTCCGAAATCGTCACGGCAAAAAATGCCGCGCTGGTGGTGGACGGTGTATCGGTAAGCAAGGCCAGCAACAGCATCAACGACGTCGTTCAGGGCGTCACCCTTACCCTGCTCAAACCCACTACCTCGCCCGCAACGCTGACTGTCGCGCGCGACACCGCAACGGTGCAGACCTCGGTAGAGGGCTTTGTAAAAGCCTATAACGACCTGAACAAAGTCATCACCGACTTGACCGCCTATAACCCGACCACCAAAAAAGCCGCCGCATTGCAGGGCGACTCCGCCGTGCGCTCGCTGAAATCGCAGATAGACGGCATGTTGAGCGCTGCCGTCAGCACCTCGGCCGGCTCATTAACCACGTTGTCGCAAATCGGCGTGGGCAAACAAACCAACGGCAGCTTGGCCATAGACAGCACCAAGCTGACCAATGCGCTCAATACCCAATTCAGCGACATTGCAGGCCTGTTCGCCGCCGTCGGCAAATCGACCGACAGTCTGGTGACATTCAAATCCGCACCAAGCTCCACCCTGCCCGGCAACTATGCCGTCAACGTAACCACCATCGCCACGCAAGGCCAATCGACCGGCAGCGTCAACCTGAATCTGGGCTCGACCACCATCGCCTCCGGCACCTCGATCACGGCAACCGTGGACGGCACCAGCGCGGCGGTTGCGCTCACAGCCGGCACCTACACCGCAGCGCAACTGGCGACAATGATCCAATCGGCGATCAACGGCACCAGCGCTTTTTCTTCTCTGGGCAAATCGGTTATCGCGGCCATTGATCTCAACGGCTCCCTGAATGTCACGTCCAATCTTTACGGCTCGACTTCCAGCGCGAGCTTGGCCGATGCCAGCGGCACGCTCGTATCGACCTATATGGGCGCGCCCACCAACACCACCGGCGTTGATGTGGCCGGCACGATCAATGGCCTCGCCGCCACCGGTTCCGGACAAACACTGGTTTCCAGCACGGGAAGCTCGACGGGACTGCAAGTCCAGATATTAGGCGGTGCGACCGGCGCACGGGGCACCGTAAATTATTCGCAAGGTTACGCCTTCAAACTCAACGACTTTGCCAACACCGCGCTGGGCAGCACCGGCTTGCTCACCGGACGCGTGGACGGACTCAATTCGTCGGTAAAAGACCTCGCCAAACAGCGCGACGCGATCAACGCCCGCCTCGTTACAATAGAGGCGCGTTATCGCAGACAATATACGAAACTGGACGCCATGCTCAGCAGCATGAATTCCACCAGCACCTACCTCACCCAACAACTCGCCAAAATGTAAGCGGAGAACAAAATGAACATGACCGCAGCAGTAAAAGCTTACGCCAATGTCGATATCGAATCGAAGACACACTCCTCCGATCCGCACAAATTAATCCTGATGCTGTATCAGGGCGCACTGCTGTCTATCGCTTCGGCAAAAAACCAGATGCTGCGCAAAGAAATCGCCGCCAAAGGCCATTCCATCAGCCAGGCCATCTCCATCATCAACGAAGGGCTGAAAGCCAGTCTGGATTTGAATGTGGGCGGCCCGCTGGCCAAAAATCTGTCGGATCTGTACGACTACATGTGCCAGCGTTTATTGCAGGCCAACATGAAGAACGATCCCGCCATGCTGGATGAAGTCAGCGCCTTGCTGATCGACCTGCGCGGCGCGTGGGAAAGCATCCGCCAAGCCGAGCCGCGCCCGCAGGTCAATGCCGTGCCACAACAACCTGCGGCCAAGACCCCGCTGGTCTACGGAAGAATGTAAACATGAACGCCGTCATCGAAAACTACGAATCTCTGGCCGGTATCACCGGAAAGATGCGTGAAGCCGCAGCGCAGGGCGAATGGGATTTGCTCGTCGAACTGGAGGAGCAGTCCAGAGCCCGCGTGGCGGAAATGAAAGCGCTGGATCTGTCGCCTATCGACGAAGCCACGCGCTTGCGCAAAGTCGCCCTGATCAAAAAAATTCTGGCCGACGATGCCGCCATCCGCGGTCAGACCGAGCCGTGGATGAACCAATTGCAACGCATCATGAGCAATGCCCGCAGCGAAGACAAATTGCAGAAGGCTTACGGCAGTTTCTAGCCGTTAGACATTAGTCGCCAGTTACAGTCGTCGCTTCGCGGTTTTGTGTTTTAACTAACGCCTGACGACGACAGACTCACGACTAAATGCTCCCCACCGACGTACTCAACACCCTCAGGGCACTTTCACTTAACGAAAGGCCGCTCATCACCCCGGCACCGGACAAAGATCCCGGCAGCAAAGGCGCGTTCGAGATCGGGCAAAAAGTACAAGGGACGATTCAGGCGCAAGTCAGCCCCGGCGTATTCAAAGTTCGCGTGCTCGAACAAATGATGAACATGCAGCTGCCCACCGATTTCAAGAGCGGCGACGTGGTGGAGTTGCAAGTGATGTCCTTGCAGCCGCGCCTTACCTTCAGCCTGATCGCCTCCGCCAACCCGCTGTCCACTCCCGAGCAACTGAGCAATACCTCGCGGCTACTGTCCTCGCTCACGCAGCAGCCGCTGGAAAAAGCCGTGGTGCGCGCCGCGCAAAGCGAACCTTTGCTGCCCGCGCCCAGCACCCAGCCCAACACCACCGAACTGGCCGGCAAACTGCACGACTCGCTGAGCCGGAGCGGATTGTTCTACGAAGCGCATCAGGCGCAATGGATAGCCGGTGCGCGCAGCACCGCCCAGTTGCTGCAAGAACCGCAGAACCTGTTGGCCGACCCCGCCAGAGCGGCACCGGCCAATCCGGGCAACACTTCCGCCCTTGCTGCCGCAACGCATGACAGCGCCACCGCAGCCTCCGGCATCCCCGGCCAACTGCAACCGCTAGTACAGCAACAACTGAACGCGCTGGAAACGCGTCAGGTGTTGTGGCAGGGGCAGGTATGGCCGAACCAGCAAATGGATTGGGAAATCCACGAAGAGACGCCGCGCCAAAGCGCCCGGGGCTACGAGGAAGCGGGCGGCCAGTGGGCCACGCAAATCCGGCTGGATCTGCCCAACCTGGGCGAAGTCGCCGCGATGCTGCGCTTCAACAGCAACGGCTTGAGCATCACCCTCGATGCGGCGGGCGAACAGACGCGCGCGCTGTTCGGCTCCGCCAGTTCGCAACTGACCGCCGCCATGGCCGAACGCGGCATCACCGTCTCCAGCGCTCTGGTGACCACGCATGGCAAATCCTGACAAACGCCAGATGGCGGTTGCGCTCGCCTATCAAAACGGCGATGCCGCACCCAAGGTCGTCGCGCGCGGACGCGGCATCATCGCCAAGGCCATCATCGAGCGCGCCAAAGAGCACGGCGTGTTCGTGCACGAGTCGGAAGAGCTGGTCGGCCTGCTCATGCAGGTGGAGTTGGACGAGCATATCCCGCCGCAACTTTATCTCGCCGTGGCGGAGTTGCTGGCATGGCTATACCGTTTGGAGCACAAGGAAATTCCCGCTAATCCCGCCATCAACTCCGGCAAACCCAGATAGAATAACGCCTGCCCCGGTCACACTGGGCGCCTTTCAATTCGTTACAACGCAATCTGGATCAGTGCCGCGACATGGTTAAAGAAAAAGAGATTCCGCTCAAGATAGAGGTGTTTTCCAACGGTGAAGACAGCGAGTTCCTCATCCATTCCAAAACCGAGATTCAAAATATTTTGCAGACGATTTGCGAGCGCAATACCCGCGTCGCCCTGTACTACGACGAAGGCAACCGCTTCGTGCTGACGATGTTGATTGCGGTAAGCGAAGAAGGCATCTGGGTAGACCCGCCCTCCAGCCAGCTGGACGGCCTGCATATTCTCGAAAGCAAGAAAATCATCTTCGTCAGCAGCCACAATCAGGCCAAAGTGCAGTTCGTCGCGACCGCGCCCAGCCAGATGACCTACGGCAAACACGACGCCATCTTTCTGCCGCTCCCGCTAAAGCTGCTGCGCCTGCAGCGCCGCGATTATTATCGCCTCGCCGTAGGGGCGGTGCAGGCGCTCAAGTGCGTCATCAAACCGCTACCGGATCAGGAACACATCAAACACGAAGTCACGGTTATGGACATCAGCGTGGGCGGCATCTCGCTGGTGTGCCAGGAAACGGAACTCGAATTGACGCCGGGCAACATCTATCCCAACTGCACAATCGAACTGCCGGAGATCGGCACGCTGACCGCCACCATTCAAGTCAAAAACACCTTCGAGGTCACGACCCGCACCGGCAAAGTCAACCGCCGCGCCGGCTGCGTGTTCGTCAAACCGGACGGCAAGACCACCATGCTGCTGCAACGCTATGTGGCGCAAATGCAGCGTCAGGCGGCGGCGCCCAAGGAATGATGCACGACATTTTGTTTAATCAGCGGACATAACCCCATGTACACCTTGCACGAGGATGAAGCGGAGAAACACTATCTGGGTCAGTTCATCCCCCTGCACTACCATCACAACATGCTGATGGACAAAAACCGCATGGACAACTTCAGGACGGCCATCGAGTTTGCCGTATTCGACGGCGCAAAAGTATTGGAACTCGGCGGCGGCACCGGCGTGCTGTCGTGCCTCGCCGCCGCCAAGGCCGACCGGGTGTGGTGCGTGGAATTCAATCCCGAACTGGTCGCCGAATCGCGCCGCCTGCTGGCGCTGAACGCCAACGGCCACAAGGTCGAAGTGATCCATGCCGATGCGTTTGAATACCTGCCGCCCGAACCCGTGGACGTGGTGATCTGCGAAATGATCCACTCCGCCATGTTGCGCGAAAAACAGGTCGAGATGATCGAGGCATTCAAGACCCGCTACCGCGAGCGCTTCGGCGACCAGCTGCCGCTGTTCATCCCCACCGCGATCATCATGGCGGTGCAGCCCTTGCAGCAGGACTACAATTTTTCCGGCTTCCATGCGCCCATCATCCAGTTCCAGCGCGTGCATGCCGAACACCCCGGCTCGACCGAATTGGCCGCGCCGCAAACCTACAGCATCCTCGACCTGAGCCAGCCCACCTCATCCGAGATTGAATGGGAAGGCACGTTCAAACTGGCGCAAGACGGCACGGTGAACGCGCTGCGCTTCTTCACCAAAAATGTTCTGGCGGTTGACGCACAGCACGCCGGCACCATCGACTGGAACATCGACTATCTGGTACTGCCGCTGAGCCGGCCCGTCGCCGCACACGCCGGAGACGAACTGCATGTTTCTTTCCGCTACCGCACCGGCGGCTCGATCCGCGCGCTGGAAAACAGCATGCGCGCCACATTGAGCGCCTCCTCCGCGAAATAATGAGCCTCCCGGAGCGCAACGCCCCTTGCCCGTGCGGCAGCGGAAAAAAATACAAGAAATGCTGCATGGATAAACCCGCCGGCTCTACCCAAGTTGCGGCACACGCCATCCAGACAGGCTTGGCGCACCATCAGGCCGGGCAGCTGGAACAGGCATACGACGCTTACCAGCAAGCGCTGCGCGCAGAACCCAACCATCCCGACGCACTGCACCTGCTCGGCATGCTCGCCCACCAGATCGGCGACAGCGCACTCGCGCTCGAACTCATCAACCTCGCGATAAACGCCCAACCTGCTTCGCCGGTATTTCACAGCAATCTGGGCAACGTACTCCAGTCCCAAGGCCAACACGAAGAGGCCATCGCCAGCTTCCGCCATGCGCTCGCGCTCGATAGCGGCAATGCGGTGTTCCACTACAACCTCGGTCAGGCCTTGCAGACGCACGGCCAATTGCACGATGCCGCCGCCAGCTACCGGCAGGCGATCACGCTGGCGCCGCAGCATGTCGAAGCGCACAGCAATCTGGGGCACACCTTGCGCGCCTTGGGCGAACTGGAAGCGGCCGTCGCCAGTTACCGGCGCGCGGCGGACATCGCCCCGAACCTAGCCGAGATGCACTTCAATCTGGGCGCGGCGCTCAATGCGCAAGGGCAAACCGATGCGGCCATCGCCTGCTACCGGCGCGCCATCGCGCTGTTCGCCGACTACGCCCAAGCGCATTGCAATCTGGGCGCGGCACTGCTGAGCAAAAACGATTTCGACGCCGCCGTGACGAGCTACCGGCACGCGCTGGCAAGCAACCCCGGCCTCGCCGATGCGCACTACAACCTGGGCATCGCGTTACAGGCGCAAGACCAACTTGATGCGGCAATTGCGAGTTATCGCCGCGCGCTCGAACTGCAACCCGAATTTGCCGAAGGCTACTGCAATCTGGGCAATGCGCTGCGCGCACAAGGCCAACTGGATGCCGCCGCCGCGTGCTATCAAAAAGCGCTCGCCATCAAACCCGACTATGCCAACGCCTACAGCAACTTGCTTTTCCTGCTGAGCTACCACGCTGTCGTCCCGCCCGCGCAATATCTGGAGCAGGCGCGCGGCTGGGAACACGCCTGCGTACCGCCGCAACTCAGACAAGCCGCGCACGAAAAATCTTTTGCGCGCCTGCCGCTGGCGGGCAGACGGTTGAAAGTAGGCTATGTATCCGGCGATTTCCGCAAACATGCCACCAGCTATTTCATCGAGCAAATCTTCGCGCAGCATGACCGCACGCGCATCGAGCTGTTCGCCTATTCCAACAACCGCACGCGCGACGCCGTCACCGAACGCCTGCATGCACAGGTCGAGCACTGGACGCCCATCGCGGGCATGACGGACGAAGACGTATGCGCGCGTATAGCCGCCGACGGCATCGACGTGCTCATCGACCTCGCCGGGCATTCGGCCAACAACCGCCTCGGCGTGTTTGCGTGCCGCGCCGCGCCCGTGCAGGCAACCTATTTGTATTTCGCCAGTACCGGCCTCACCGAAATGGATTACTGGATCGGCGATGAAATGCTCACGCCGCCGCAACTGGATGAACATTTCAGCGAGCAAGTGTGGCGTCTGCCGCGCACTTGGCTGTCGTATAAAACCATTGCCGCCGCGCCCGCGCCGCACTGGCAACCCGCCGAGCCAGCCCCTCTCCCCAACCCTCTCCCGCAAGCGGGCGAGGGAGCGAACGAATCTCAAAACGATGATCGTTCAAATTCTGGCACGATCCGGCTCGGCAGTTTCAACAACCTCGGCAAGATCACGCCGCAAACATTGAAGCTGTGGGCGCAACTGCTGCACGCCTTGCCGGAAGGCCGTCTGCTGCTCAAGAACAAAGACCTCGCCGACGCGGGCAACCGCCAGCGCATCCTGCACGAGCTGGCGGCACTGGGTATAAGCGCTGAACGCATAGAACTGCAACCCGGCAGCGACTGGACAAGCTACATGGCAGAACATGATCGCCTCGATATCGCGCTCGACCCGGTGGGCGGCCACGGCGGCGGCACGTCCACCTGCGACGCGCTGTGGATGGGCGTGCCCGTGATCCACCTGGCGGGCGACCACGTCGGCGCGCGCTTCGCCGCCTCGCTGCTGCACGCCATCGGCCACAGCGACTGGATCGCACACACCGAAACCGAGTACACCGCCAAGACCGTCGCGCTCGCCCGCGACGTGGAACTGCGCAAACAACTGCGTTTGATACAGCGCGAAAAAATGGCGTGCAGCCCGCTGTGCGATGCGCGCGGATTGGCGCACGCCTTGGAAGAGGCGTATTGCAGCATGTTCGAACACCGGCTAAATGCCCAACCTGTTAATTCTCAACATCATCATGAGCCCCAATAACTCATTAAGTGGGGAGCAACCTGTAGGAGCGGCTTCAGCCGCGAATGCCCGGCGTCATTCACAGAGCAGCTTTCGCGGCTGAAGCCGCTCCTACAGGGAAAAATCGCCAATGGACACCCTCTCATGAGCAAAACCGGACGCAACGACCCGTGCCCATGCGGCAGCGGCAAAAAATACAAACAGTGCTGCATGCACAAGGACAGCGCACCTGCCGCCAGCACCGCCATTCCGCTGCTGCTCGACCAGGCGCTGACGCACCATCGCAAAGGCGAGTTGCAACAGGCAGAGTTGCTGTATCAGCAAATACTCGAAAGCGATGCAAACCACCCGGATGCCTTGCATCTGTCGGGCGTCGTCGCCAGTCAGCTCGGCCTGTACGACCGCGCTGTGGCACTCATCGGCCAAGCCATCGCCTTGAGCCCCTCCAGCTCGATGTACTGCAATCTGGGCAACGCCTTCAAGCATCAGGGTCAGTGGGAAGCAGCGGCGGAGAGCTACGCGCAGGCAATCAGACTCAATCCCGGCGACGCCGAACTGCACAACAATCTCGGCAACCTGCTCAAGACGCAGGGCAAGCTGGAGGATGCCGCCGCCAGCTACCGCACCGCGCTGTCGCTCAAGCCGGATGCGCACCTGATCCACAGCAACCTCGGCAACGCGCTCAAAGACCAGGGCAAATTGCAGGAAGCCATCGCCAGCTACAACCGCGCGCTGGAATTGAAAACCGACTACGCCGACGGCCACCGCAACCTCGGGCTGGCACACAAAGACAGCGGCAACCTCGATGCCGCCGTCGCCTGTTTCGAGCAAGCGTTGGCGCTCAACCCGTTCTATACCGACGCACTCAGCAACCTGCTCTACCTGCACGCCTTCACGCGCATCGTCTCGCCGCAGGCCGAGCTGCGCCTTGCCGCCGAGTGGGAGAAGACGCTGCTCGACGACGCGCAGCGCACAGCGGCGCGCACGCATGCGCTCAGCGCGTTCGTGCGCACACCGCGCAGCGGCAGAAAACTCCGCATCGGCATCGTGTCCGCCGAGATTGGCCAGCATGCCGTGGCAGAATTCCTCGAGCCGCTGCTGGCGAACTTCGACCGCGCGCGCCTGCACGTCACGCTCTACCCGACCACACCGCGCAACGACGCGCGCGCGCTGCGCATCAAACAATTTGCCGACGAATTCAAACCGCTTGCCGCGCTATCCGACCTCGCCGCCGCGAACCAGATCCGCGCCGACAAGATCGACGTGCTGATCGACACCACCGCGCACATGAACGGCTGCCGCTTGGGCATCTTCGCGCACCGCGCCGCCCCCGTGCAGTGCCACTACATCGGCTACCACGGCTCCACCGGCCTCACCGAGATGGACTGGTTCATCGCCGACGAGAATCTGTTGCCCGCCTCCTGCAATGCGCATTTCCGCGAAAAGATCTGGCGCCTGCCGCGCCTGTGGATCGCCTATCGCGGCGACACCGCGCTACCCGAAAGCCGCTGGCAACCGGATGCGAACGGCACCGTCTGGCTGGGCTCGTTCAACAACCTCACCAAGGTGCGCGAAGCCACGCTGCGTCTGTGGGCGAAGACGCTGCACGCCGTGCCCAACTCGAAGCTGCTGTTGAAAGACCAGAAGGCCGCCGACCACTCCGTGCAGCAGCGCATCCGTGGCGAATTGGCGCAGCACGGCATCGCCGCCGAACGCGTCGAATTCGCCGCGCGCGTCCCCGACTGGAACGCGCACATGGCGCTATACGACCGCCTCGACATCGCGCTCGACTCCATCCCGCTCAACAGCGGCACCACCGCCTTCGACGCGCTGTGGATGGGCGTACCCATCCTCGCCATCGAGGGCGACTGGATGGGTGGACGCCTGACCAGCACCATCCTCAAGGGGCTGGGCAAACACGAATGGGTTACACAGAACGAAGACGAATACATCGCCAAGGTCGCCGCCCTCGCGCGCGATGTCTCTGGCCGCACCGCTCTGCGTGCCGGGCAACGCGCCCTCATGGCGCGCAGCCCGCTGTGCGATGCGGCAGGCTTGGCGCGCGCGCTCGAAGAGGCATTTGCGGCGATGTATGACGAGTGGCTGGCGCGCAGCAACCAATAACCAAGCACCTCAAGATAACCGCGTTTCTGCCGATATCTCCATTTGCTGCCACTGCAACGGCGGGGGAAGAATGAATAGTATAGGCAACGTCAGTTACATCCATTTACCGGCTCCGCCATTTTTCAAAAGCGCGGAAAAGCCGCCTGTTGCCACAGGCGCACCCGATATGGGCAATCCGCTTACCCCCGCAAAATCCACCGCGATAAGCAAGCAGCTGGACGCGTATTTCAAGCGTTTGGAAGAAACCAAGCAGGCTATCGCCAAACTGAATGTCATGACGCAGGATGCGGCGCAAATGAAAAAAGTGTCTGCGGCGGAAAGGGTCAAGCGCATCAAGGAGCAGCTCAAAATGCTGATGAGCATGGGCATGATCGGAGACCCCAAGGCCAATGCGCGGCAGATCGCGCAGTTGGCAAAAGAGCTGGCCGCCGCCGCAAGCGAATATGCCTCGGCAGGCGGTGCAGGCCAGCAAAATTCGCCGGCGGCGAATGCCTCAACCGCTGGTGCGGAAAACAATTCCGCTGCGCCCGCCAGTGCCGCCGGCAATAATGCGGGCAATACGGCGGCGGAAATTTCCGCCGTCGCAACGGAAGTAGCTGCCGCAGGAGCAAGCGCCAACGCGTCTCCTACTACAGCGCCAGCGGGAGCTTCATTAACGCAAGGTTCCCGGCAAGGCTCAGATACTCAAACACCACAGCCCCACACGGCGTTGCTGAACAAAATCGGCGAACTGCACCCGAAATCTGCCGCCAGCGAAGCCGACAGGGATTTTGCCCGCGAAGTGCGCAATCTGGCCGCACAGTTAAAGGCATTGGCAAAACAGCAGGAGATGCGTTTGCATCTGGCCGGCGACCATACTGCCGACAGCGAAATAGTCAAAATCGGCCAAGCAATAAACGAAATTGATAAAGTCATTTCCGGCATCGCCGCCTCCTCCGCAGAAGCCGGCTCGGCCATCAACGTCTTCGCTTAGCGCGAGGCGATTCCAAAGCAGCGAATTGAAGCGTTTTTCGCCCGCTTATCGGGCGATGAACATCCCGCCCGCATGGTTCAATCTGGCTCGCATCCTATTGGCATCCTCAACATAAGGAGCCTCGCCATGTCCTCGATCACTTCTGTTGCATCCACACCGGCTTCGGCTTATTTGATGGCCGGAAAAATCCTCGCGGCAAATGCGGCCGCAAAATCCCAGCCGACCGCCAGCACGGTACCAGTCGCCGACAAGGTGGCTATTTCGCAAGCGGCACGCGATGCGTTCGCGGCGGCGGAAACCAATTCAGGCGCCAATGCGACAGAGCGCAAGCTCGACGAAATCAAGGCCAGAGATGCGCTGCGCAGGACACCGCAAGACATGGAGTACCTGATCGCGAACGACAAAAAATTTTCCGCGATACTGGACAAAGAAAACAAAGGGGGCGGCCTCACCGCATCAGAAGTCGATTACATGCAGAAAACCGGCGGCTTCGTGAACTCGTTTGCCTTGTTGAGCCCCGCCGAAAAGGATTTATACGATCAGGCAATTGCCAGCGGAAATAAGGAGGCTGCTGCCGGCATCAGCATCATTGCGCTCACCAGAACGATGGGCCACATGGCAGGCGGAGCAGAGGGGACGACATACGATCCGATCAACACGGAAATTACCGCAGCGAATGTCGAAAAATATTTCCGTCATTCGGTCAAAGACCCCAGCGGAAAAATGCAGGCCCAATTTCAGGCATTGATCCAGTTCCTGCAAAACAATCCGGCCAAACCGGCGGCAGAACATTCCGCGACAGGCACGCCCCCAACCTGATGGTGTACCCGTCCCGAGCGCTTCGCGATAAATCCGTGGCAAAACTGCCTCTTATTCGGACTATCACGCGCCGCTCATGGCATACAATGCGCCCATGAGTTCTTCTCCAACCCCACCATCATCAAGCTGGCGCACGCCTGCCGAGGCGCGCCCCGAGCTCAATTTCGTGGTGCGCGATTTGCAGCGCACTTTTTCGCGCGTGGCCGCCAACCTGCGCTGGTACGAACAAACCTGGTTAGGCGTACCGATCTGGCAACTGCCGGACGATCTGGTCGCGCTGCAACGCATCGTGTTCGACGCGCAGCCGAAATGGATCATCGAAACCGGCACCAAGTTCGGCGGCTCGGCCATCTTTTTCGCTTCAATGCTCGCACTCATGGGACGCACACCCGACGCGGGCGGCATCATCACCGTGGACATACACGAAACCAACGAGGCTCGCGAATTGCTCGCGCAGAAACCGCATCACCTTGCCCCGTACATCAAGCAGCGCCTGAACGGCGATGCCAAAGCGCCCGAAATACTCGCTGCCATACGCGCCGCCATTGCCGCCGATCCGGGGCCGGTGCTGGTTTTTCTGGACGACTGGCACGACGGCGACCATGTCTATGCCGAGTTGCAGGCGTATTCCGAACTGGTGACGCAAGGCGGGATTTTGATCGTGGCGGATACCACTTTCGAAGATTTGGCGGACACGCCCGTCGCACAGCCCAGCGCAAAATATCCCGATGCGAAACGCTCCAATCCACGCGTGGCGTTGCGGCGCTTCCTGTCCGAGCGCAACGATTTCATGGTCGATACGAGTTACACCGCCAACGGCATCAGCAATTTTCCCGACAGCGTGTTACGCAAAATAAGCGAGCGCACAGCATGATCCGCACCGGCATCCATCCTTCCGCCGTCGTCGAAAATCTGGGCACGGCATTGCTGCCCGCGAGCACCATCATCGAACCGCTGGCCGTGGTGTTTATCGGCGCGCGCGGCAAGCTGCAACTAGGCGAGATGAACACCCTCTACCCCGGCGCCACCATACGCATCGACCAGGGCTGGATGGAAACGGGCAAGGAGGTGTCCTTCGGCTCCGGCTGCCACATCTACGAACCGCGCGCCGGGCTCACCATCGGCGACCACAGCATGATCGGCGGCGGCGTGTTGATCTGCGGCGTGAACCACGGCCATGCCACGCGCGCCATCCCCATGCGCCAACAGCCGTTCGAGGCCGCGCCCATCGTCATCGGCCAAGACGTATGGATAGGCATGGGCGCGATCATCCTGCCGGGCGTCACCATCGGCGATGGCGCCATCGTGGCGGCGGGCGCGGTGGTCACCGCCGATGTCGCGGCGGGAACAGTGGTCAGCGGCATCCCCGCACGTCTGGCCAAACACAGGGAATAATTCATGAAACTCCATCTGGGCTGCGGCTCCAAATACATTCCCGGCTTCGTGCATGTCGACGCACTGGCGGCGCCCCATGTGGACATCGTCGGCCCCGTAGAGCGCCTGCCCATCGCCGACGGCAGCGTCTCGCTGATCTACGCCAGCCACATTCTGGAACACTTCGGACGCTACGAATACAAGGCCGTGCTGCAAGAATGGTTCCGCGTGCTCGAACCCGGCGGCGTGCTGCGTCTCGCCGTGCCCGACTTCGCCGCCTGCGCCGCGATCTACTACGAGAGCGGTCTGGCGGACGGCCTCACCGGTCTGGTCGGCCTCATTGTGGGCGGACAACGCGATCAATACGACTTCCACAAAATGATTTTCGACGAAGAGTTTTTGCACCACGACCTGCTGGAAATCGGTTTCCGCGAAGTGCGCCACTGGGATTGGCGCAGCACGGAACACAGCCATATCGACGACTACTCGCAAGCGCACTTGCCGCATCTGGACAAAGTAAACGGGCGCCAGATGAGCCTCAATCTCGAAGCGGTCAAATAATCATGTCCAATATCAACGTTCCCGACTACTACCCGAAATTCACTTGCACCGGCCCCGCGTGCGAAGACACCTGCTGCAGCGGCTGGTGGAATGTGAGCATCGACCGCGACACTTACCACAAGTACAAACAGAACAAGCACAAGGTGCTGGCGCCGCTGTTCAAACTGGCGGTGAGCAAAAACACCCTGCCCAGCACCGACAGCCAGAATAACTTCGGCATGTTGCAAATGAAACCGGAC
>JBBIJL010000023.1:0-19709 GCA_037446005.1 Gallionellaceae bacterium
GCCGATCATCATCTACGTGACCGCGCCGGGCTTTGTGCAGGATGCCGGAAAGTTTGATCTTACGGTGCAGATGCTGCGCATCACTTCGCCTTATATTTTCTTCATCTCGCTGGTGGCCGTGGCGGCGGGCATCCTCAATACCTACAACAAATTCTGGGTGTCGGCGTTTGCGCCGGTGCTGCTGAACATCTGCCTGATCGCCGGCGCATTGTGGTTCACGCCTTATTTCGAGCAGCCGATTTTGGCGCTGGCGTGGGCGTGGCTGCTGGCGGGTTTTGTGCAGCTCGCGTTTCAGGTGCCGTTCCTGAAAAAAATCGGCATGCTGCCCAACATCCGTTTCAGCCTGAAAGACGAGGGCATGTGGCGCGTCATCAAGCAGATGGGGCCAGCGGTGTTCGGTGTTTCTATCGCGCAGATCAGCCTCATCATTAACACCATCTTCGCTTCGTTTCTGGTGGCAGGCAGCGTGTCATGGTTGTATTACGCGGATCGTTTGATGGAGTTTCCCACTGGGTTGCTGGGCGTGGCGCTGGGTACGATTCTGTTGCCGTCGCTTTCCAAGCTGCATGCCAATAACGATACGACCGAATACTCAAAAATGCTGGACTGGGGGCTGCGCCTGACTTTCATGCTGGCCTTGCCGGCCGCGCTGGCGCTGGGGCTGATTGCGGTGCCGCTGCTGGCGACGTTATTCCAGCATGGCGCGTTCACCGCGCACGACGTATTGATGTCGCGTAGCGCGCTAGTCGGCTACAGCGTGGGGCTGATCGGTCTGATTCTGGTGAAAATACTCGCGCCGGGTTTTTATGCGCGCCAGAATATCCGCACTCCGGTGAAGATCGGCATCGCTACGTTGCTTGCCACGCAACTGATGAATCTGTTGTTCGTGTTCGGGTTGCAATTGCATCATGCGGGATTGGCGCTTTCCATCGGTCTCGGTGCCTGCCTCAACTCTTCCATTCTGTTTTATTTTTTGCGCAAGCTCGGCATCTACACCCCTGAGCCGGGCTGGGGAAAGTTCTTCCTTAAACTGTGCGCTGCCTTGCTGGCGCTGGGTTTGACGCTGTGGTTCGGCATGGGCAGCGAACAACACTGGCTTACCACGCACGGTTGGGCGCGCATTATCCATTTGGCCGGGCTGGTGGTGGCGGGTGTGGCGGTGTACTTCGCCGTGCTGTTCGCGCAGGGCTTTCGTCTTAAGGACTTCTCCAAACGCGGAGCGAGCTGATAAAACCGCGAGTGGTATTGATCTGGATTACCCATGTCGCAACACACCTTTTCTCCCTCTTCCGATGGCAGTATGAGCCCCAAGGCTTGGTATCAGGCCGCGCGCGCCAAACCGGGTTTCATTCACGATGCCGCGCAAGAGGCGGCGATTGAAGCACTGGATACGCTGTGGCATCAGTTGGTCGATTTCAAAGCCAAGCGCAACCACTTTCTCGGACGCAGTCTGCTCAGCCCCGAGGTGCCGAAGGGGTTGTATTTCTGGGGCGGGGTGGGGCGCGGCAAGAGTTTTTTGATGGATGTGTTTTACGACTGCGTGCCGTACCGCCGCAAGCGCTGCATCCATTTCCACAACTTCATGGCGGAAGTGCATCACGAGATGAAGTTGCTGGCGGGAGAAAAAGACCCGCTGCTCGCGCTGGCCGACAAGATCGCCAAGTCCACGCGCCTGCTGTGTTTCGACGAGTTTCACGTGAGCGATATTGCCGACGCGATGATCCTCGGGCGTTTGCTGGAGGCTATGTTCGCGCGCGGTGTGGTGCTGATGGCCACCTCCAACTATCCGCCGGACGGCTTGTACCCCAACGGTTTGCAGCGTCAGAAATTTCTGCCCACTATCGCGTTGCTCAAGCGAGAACTGCGTGTGCTCAACGTGGACGGCGGCAACGACTACCGTTTGCGCGAAATGACGCGCGAGTTGTTATTCATGATGCCGGACGATGCGGCGCGCGAGGCGCGCATGGCGGCGATGTTCGAGCGCCTGAGTCCGGTGGCGCAGCAGGATGAAAAACAAATTGAAATAATGGGGCGCATGATTCCGGTCAGGCAGTTGGCGCACGGTCTGGTCTGGTTCGATTTTAAGGAGATATGCGGCGGGCCGCGCGCGCAGACGGATTATCTGGAAATTGCGCACCAATTCCATACCGTGTTTATTTCGCATATCCCGCAGATGAGTGCCGAAGATGCGGCTGCGGCGCAGCGTTTTACCTGGCTGGTGGATGTGTTCTACGACAACCGGGTGAAGCTGGTCATTTCAGCAGCAGCTTTGCCGCACGAACTTTATATTGATCCAGCGCGTAGCGGAGAGTTCGCGCGCACGGTGAGTCGCTTAGTCGAGATGCAGACCAAGGTTTATCTGGGGCTGCCGCATCAGTCGGAAAACGTCACGTTGAACTTGCCGCCGGCGGGGTAGGCGAACCCCGTGCTAGGGTTGCAGGTGCGTAAAAGTTTCCAGAATATCTTCCATGAATTCCACAGAGCCTTCCGTGCCCACGCCGATTTCTTCCAGCACCTGATCCCCGATGTCGGGCCATTCCGTATCGTTCATCCGATGTAACTTATTGTGCAGATGTCGCGCCATCTGCAAGATCGACACCAGCGTCAGCGCCGCGTGATCCACGTTCAAACGGTCATGATGGAAGCGCACCGCCAGACAAATAAATTCCGGCAGATTCCAGTGTTTTGTGACCAGAAAACCGACCACGGTGTGGTCGGTGTTAAAGCGTTTATCTTCCTCGTAAAAGTCCGGCCAATGGCTGCCCTGATTCAGCCGGAAGGTGTGGCAGTATTCCGGGAAGCGCTGCATCAGAATAGGCACGCCGCATTCGTGGAACAACCCGGCCATATAGGCCTGATCCACCGCGATGTTGCAGGCAGACATTTGTTTTTTGGCAATGATCGCGCTGAGTGCGGCGATTTCATCGGAGCGTTCCCAGAATTTCTCATAAGCGATGTCGTTGCCCCCGATGGCTTTGCGCAAAGATAAACCTTTGATGAGGTTGGCCACCTGCGCGAGCCCCAGCACGGTGATCGCCTTTTGAATGCTGGTGATCGGGATCGCGGAATTGTAGAACGACGAATTGACGAGCTTGAAGATGGCCGCGCTCAGTCCGACATCTTTATTGATCAGATTGCCGATGGCGGTCAGTTGGTTGTTCGGCTTGCTGATTAGCTTGTCTATTTCCAGAAGGATTGCGGGCTGAGGCGGGATGTTGATCTGGCTGCCGAGCACTTTTTCGAGCAGCGCCTGTTCAGCGGAGACGGTTCGTTCTTTCATGGGGGCGGATACGCTGGGGTTATTTCGGCGGCTTTATTGTGTCGGGGATTATATCCGCAAAGCGCGCGCCTTAATGTTTTTAAGCGGACTAACGCGAGACGTAGTCGGCAAGTTTTTCCGTCGCCGCTTTGTACAATTGGCTCACTCTGGATTCGCTCAGTCCCATTTCGCTGGCGGCCTGCTGCCCGCTCATGTCGCACATCACGCGTAGCACAAAGGCTCTTCTTTCTTTGCTGGGGAGCGTGCCGAGGCCGGCGACCGCGCGGGAATACACCGCCCGGCGCTCCACGATGGCTGCGGGTTCCATGCGCGAATCGGGAATATCCTGGGAGCCGCCCTGCATGTCGTCATCAATTCGCACGAAATTCAAGCCGTAAGCGTCGCCCAGAATGGCTGTGACATCGCCCGCGCGTATTCCGAGCGCATCGGCAATTTCGGTGATGGTCGGATCCCGATGCAGCAAGCGTTGCAGTTTTTCAATGGTCTTGCTTACCCGGTTGGCGCGGCCGCGCACCGATCTTTCGGCCCAGTCGCCGGCCCTGAGGCCGTCCATAATCGCCCAGCGGATTTTGTTGCCCGCGAATGCCTGAAACGGCACGCCGGAGTCGGCATCGTGTTCGCGAAATGCCTTAATCAGCCCGATCATGCCGTCCTGAACGAGATCGTCCAGCATGATGTTGGCGGGCAGGGGCCTGTGTATTTCCAGTGCGATGATCCTGACCCAAGGCATGAAATCTTTAATGTTCACGGCTATTCCTATCGACAGGTGGTCGAGTCATATATCGGCAGATTGCGGCGGAACTATAGGTGTCGTGTGTGAATATTTTGCGAGACCGCAGGCCGCGACAGTTTCAAGCCGGAATTCCGGCTGCGGTTACCATTTTAACAGGCGTTTTCCCAGCCATAGCCCGCTGACGCCGATGGCCAGCATGGGCAGGTAGTGCCATTCGATGACATGTGCGATGGAGTCGGTGGCTTCGTGCAGACGCAGCCACAGTGCGCCGACGCTGAAAGCGGAGAGCAGTGCGACGCTGCCCGCCAAGCGGTAGTGCGTGCTGGCGAATTTGCGCAGGGCATAAAACGCCCACCCGGCCGGGAGCAATGCTATCAGCGTGATGCTGAGGGTGCATTCGATGCTGTGAACGGGCCGCGGTGCGGGCGGGGTGTCGGCACCCGCAGCGAAGAACAAGAGCAACAGGAACAGCGCGAACATCCACGCCGGAGCCAAGGCCAGAGCGCGCTTCTGGTGTAAGTCGGGGAATGCCAGCAAGGCCGCGCTGAGTGAGGTGGCGACGAAGATGCCGAGCAAGGCCGCAATCTCGGCTGCGAACCACTGGTCGTGGAACTTCGCCATCAAGTCGGGGCGCAGGCCGGAAAGTGCGAGCGCCACGGCAAGATAGATCGCGCCTGCGCCTATCCAGCGCAGGCTCAGTGCGAACGGGTGCGGCGCAGGTTGCACTGCGGTCGCCTCTTGTGCGAGGCTTGCAACGAGATCGTCCAGGTTTGCCATTATCTTTCCAACTTTTCTCTCAATACCTTGTAGGCGCGATGCGCGGCCACTTTGACTGCGGATTCGTTCATGCCCATCTTCTCCGCCACTTCTTTGGCGGTGTAGCCGTCCTGATGCATCAGCCGCAGGATGGTCGCCTGCTTCTCGGGAAGTTTTTGCACCTCCCCGCTGATAGATTCGTAACTCATCAGCGGTTCGGTTACAGGCTCATGCAAACTTTCTTCCAGTTCATCCAGATCGAGCGCGTGACGCAATTGATCGGAATAGTGCGAGCGCAAATAATCCTGTAAGCGGAATTTGGCGATGGCGAACGCCCACGGCTTGTAGAGGCGTTGACCATCGTAGGTGTGGCGCGCCTTGTGGATGGAGATCAATATCTCCTGCATCAGGTCGTCCACCTCGTTGCCGAAGCTCAGGCGTTTGGACAGGAACGGGCGCAGCAGACTGGCTGTTTTGCGCAACAGCTCGGCATAGGCGCGCTGGTCGCCGGAGAGCGACCGCTGCATCAACGTTTCCAAGGTGTCGTTTTGATTTGTCACCGGAATCTCAAGCGCGATTTGTAACCATTTGGAGCGATGTTTCGAATAGACGGGCAGACGGAATCATAACGTGAGACACGAGCCGGAGGTCAACATCATGCAACGCAGGCAATTTCTATTCGCACTATCGGGCGTCGCCGCCCTGCTCGCGACGCGGTCTTATGCCGGAACGAGCGGCGACGGCGACAAAGTGAGCATCATACAATTCGCCGATGACGGCAAGCCGTTGGGGCGCGTCGCCTTGCCCAAGGTGAATAAAGATGCCGAGTGGAAGCGGCGCTTGTCGCCGCTGGCGTATCACGTCACACGCGAACAGGGTACGGAGCAGGCGTTCTCGCAACCCGGTTACGACCGGCATGAGCCGGGTCTGTACCGCTGCGTGTGCTGCGATAACGCGCTGTTCGACGCCAATACCAAATTCGATTCCGGCACGGGCTGGCCGAGCTTCTGGCAACCCATCGCGGCAGAGAACGTGCGCAACGTGAGCGATCATCTGTTTGGCATGACGCGCACTGAAGTGTGTTGCGCTTTGTGCGAGGCGCATCTCGGTCATGTGTTCGACGACGGCCCCAAACCCACAGGTCTGCGCTATTGCATGAACACCGTGGCACTGCGTTTTATTCCGAAGAAGGGCTGACCCGCTATGCTGCTCTTTGCATTGGCCTATATCGGCGGCGTACTCACCATCTTCAGCCCGTGCGTGTTGCCGGTGTTGCCGTTCGTGTTCGCGCGCGCCGACCAGTCGTTCCGCCGCGCCGGTCTGCCTATCCTGCTGGGTATGGCGGCCACCTTCACCGTGCTCGCAAGTCTTGCCACCGTGGGCGGCGCATGGCTGGTGGAGGTGAATCAGTACGGGCGTTATGCGGCGATGTCGTTGCTGGCGCTGCTCGGTATGGCGCTCATATTTCCCTCGTGGTCGGAACGCATGATGCGTCCCTTCGTGGCACTCGGCGCTAGCCTGCAGCAAAGCGCCGACCGGCAGCACAGCGTAAAGGGTGGCTTGCTGCTGGGCGTGGCCGTCGGTTTTCTGTGGGCACCCTGTGCGGGGCCGATCCTGGGGCTGGTGCTGGCAGGCGCGGCATTGAACGGTGCGAACCTATACAGCGCATCGCTGTTGTTGGCGTTCGCGGCGGGTGCGGCGACTTCCTTGGGGCTGGCGCTGTTGGCAGGCGGGCGCGTGTTCGCATGGATGAAGCGCAATCTCGGTTTTGAAGAGTGGCTGCGGCGCGGTCTGGGGGTTCTGGTCGTCGCGGGCATCGTTGTCATCGCGCTGGGTTGGGATACACGCTTCCTGTCGCGGTTCGCTTTTTTGAATACTGCGGCTTCCGAGCAGCATCTGATCGAGCAGTTGCACCGTGCCGATGCGAGCGCAGTCGCCGCAACGCGCAACGCGCCCCCGTTGTCGGGCGCGACGCAGTGGCTCAATTCGCCCGAACTGAACGCAGGGATGTTGCGCGGCAAAGTCGTGCTGGTGGATTTTTGGACGTACTCCTGCATCAACTGCCTGCGCACCTTGCCGTATCTGAAAGCGTGGGATGAGAAATATCGCGCACAGGGCTTGGTTATCATCGGCGTACATGCGCCGGAGTTCGCCTTCGAGAAAGACCTGCGCAATGTCGAAACGGCAGTGCGCGACTTGGGTATCAAGTATCCGGTCGCCATCGACAATCACTACGCCATTTGGAATGCGTATCAGAACGAATACTGGCCCGCGCATTACCTGATCGATGCCGACGGCAAGATACGCCACCAGCACTTCGGCGAAGGCGCATATCAGGAGACCGAGCAGATGATCCAGACGCTGCTCAAAGAAGCGCATCAAGGCTTGGCGTTGAGCGACGGGATCGTGCAAGTGCAAGGCGAAGGTGCCACGGCGCAGGCGGCCAACACACGGCGCTCGCCGGAGACCTATCTCGGTTATGCGCGACAGGAGAACTTCGCCTCGCCTGAAGTTGTGCAACGCGACACAACTGCCCGCTACAGCACACCGCGCAAACTCGATACGGATCAATGGGCGTTGCGCGGCTCATGGCTGGTCGGCAAAGAATCCGCTGTGCAGCAAGCTCCCGGCGGCGCTATCGACTATCACTTCCAAGGCCGCGACCTGCATCTGGTGTTGGGCGCGCACGAGGGGCAGCCGGTGCGCTTCAAAGTCTCGCTGGATGGGAAATCGCCCGGCAAGCATCACGGTGTGGACATTGATGAGCAAGGCAACGGCGTGATCCGCGCACAGCGCTTGTACCAACTCATACGCCAGAACGGTGAGAGCAAAGACCGGCGCTTCCGCATCGAATTCCCGGATGCCGGTGCGGAAGCATTCGCATTCACATTCGGTTAACACCACGGAGGAAACATGTTCATCAGATCAAATCGACTCGGCGCGCTGCTGTTTGTATTCAGCCTGACTGTACTACCCAACGCCCATGCCGAAACGGCGGTGTTCGCCGGAGGCTGCTTCTGGGGCGTGGATGCCGTGTTCAAACACGTCAAGGGCGTGAATGAGGTCGTGTCGGGCTACGCGGGCGGCGAGGCCGCCACGGCGCATTACGAGCAAGTCGGCAACGGCGATACCGGACATGCCGAATCGGTGCAGGTCACCTTCGATCCGGCGCAGGTGTCGTACCAGCAATTGCTGCAAGTCTTTTTCAGCGTGGCGCACGACCCCACGCAGCTCAACCGCCAAGGCCCGGATACGGGTACGCAATACCGCTCAGCGATCTTTTACACCAGCGCAGAGCAGCAAAGTGTCGCGCAAAGCTATGTGCGGCAACTGAGTGCGGCGCGCACTTTCTCCGCTCCCATCGTCACGCAGATCG
Source organism: Gallionellaceae bacterium (assembly GCA_037446005.1). Taxonomy (GTDB): domain Bacteria; phylum Pseudomonadota; class Gammaproteobacteria; order Burkholderiales; family Gallionellaceae; genus PALSA-1006. Next base: position 8,146 of record JBBIJL010000023.1, read on the forward strand.
TGCCGTTAAAACGCTTCTTCGCGGCGGAGGACTATCACCAGAACTATCTGGCACTGCATCCGTTCCAGCCCTACATCGTCTTCAACGACAAGCCCAAGGTCGAGGAACTGCGCAAGCGCTTCCCGGCGCTGTACCGCTGAGCAAGGAGTGAGAGCGAAATGGTAAGCGCGATCAACTCGTCTACCTTTACACCTCCGCTCAATGCCGCAGCCTCGACCGGAGGGTTGGAAGCCAGGCTTGCACGCTACCAGAAAGAGTTGTCCGATTGCGTCAACTGCGACTCGGCCAAGACGCTGGAGGGCAAACAAAAGATACAAGACGTTGCGAACAAGATCAGCGAGATCAAGACGCGCATCGATGAAGTCGCCGCCGCAAAGACAAGCACGCATCCGGCCGCAATCACCGAGGTAGCTCCGCCATCGGGGCAAGCGTTTCCAAACGTGGGCAGCCGACTGGATGTATTCGCCTGAGCGATTCGATATTGATTGAATGGGGCGGGTGAGGTTAGGGGGCGGCCTGATGATTCTTGCGGGTACACGAACGGACTTAATCAGACCTTCCTTGGTGCTATATTTCGTGTCAAATGACCAGTGATTTTGACCAGACCATTTCGCGTAGCGGAACCTCCAGCCTCAAATATGAGGCTCGAAGAAATATTTTCGGCAGAGGCGATGTCCTCCCTTTGTGGGTGGCTGATATGGATTTTGCAGTGCCTGCGGCTGTGCAGCGTGCGCTGACCGAACGTGCGGCTCATCCCATTTTCGGCTACACCGTCTATCCTGAATCGTTATACGACTCGTTGATCCTCTGGCTGGAGACACGTCACGACTGGCGCGTGGAGCGCGAGTGGATCGTTCTTTGTCCGGGTGTCGTGCCTTCGCTGCATGCTTCCATCATGGCGCTCTGCCCGCCATCTGCGGGAGTGATCGTGCAGCCGCCGGTGTACGCGCCATTTTTATCCGCACCGGAAACACTCGGACGAAAGCTGTTGTTTAATCCGCTCAAACTGACGGATGGCCGCTATCGGTTCGATCTTGAAGATTTAGAGCGTTGCGCAGCAGATGGGGCGCGGTTATTGCTGCTGTGTTCGCCGCACAATCCGATCGGCAGGGTATGGCAAATGCAGGAGTTGCGGGCACTGCTGGAAATCTGCCGGCGCTATGGGATCGCGGTAGTGTCGGACGAGATTCACGCCGACCTCACTTATCCGGGAGTGCGGCATGTGCCGCTGGCCAAGCTGGCGCAAGACAGTGCCAGGGTCATCACTGCGGTTGCACCCAGCAAGACTTTCAATATCCCCGGTCTCGGCCTGTCCGCCTTGATCGTGCCGGACAAGCATGACCGTGCGTCCATCGGCAAAGCTTTTGATACCCTGCACGTCGGCGCAGCCAATCCGTTCAGCATCGCGGCGTTCGAGGCGGCATATCGCGCTGGCGCGCCCTGGCTCGACGACTTGCGCGTTTATCTCGCCGCTACGCGCGACTTTGTGCGCGAGTTTATGCGCCGGCATCTGTTCCAGATCAAACTCATCGAGCCGGAAGGCACGTATCTGGTGTGGCTGGATTGCCGCGCAATGGGGATGGACGACCAACAGCTCAAATATTTTTTTGTGCAGGAGGCCGTCGTGGGCTTGAGTCCGGGCGTGCTGTTCGGCGCGCAAGGCAGTGGTTTTATGCGCATGAATCTCGGCGCGCCGCGCAGCCTCATCGCAGAGGCATTGGAACGCATTGCTCGTGCGGTTCAGATGCGGCGCTAATATGTCCTGTCAACGTCCGCGTCGCGGCAGATGCTGCGGCTCGCTCGCGGAGAGACTCAAATAATGCACATTGAATAAGCTGTCGCGGTCGGTCCATACCATCTTCGGGTGCCAGCCGGATTCGCGTGCCAGTTGCTGGAACTCCGGCGTGGAATATTTGTAGGAATTTTCGGTGTGGATGGTCTCGCCTTTTTCGAAATGGAACGTTTCGCCGTCCAGCCGAATAGTCTGCCGGTGTCGGCTGACCAAGTGCATTTCGACGCGGCCATGCACGGCGTTATAGTCGGCGTAGTGAGTAAAGCCATCCGGGTCGAGCTGTGCGCCGAGTTCACGTTGCATGCGCGTCAGCAGATTGAGATTGAATGCGGCGGTATGCCCGCTGGCATCGTTGTAAGCGGCATTGAGGCGCTCGGGTGCTTTCTTGCAATCCACGCCGATCAGCAGTGCTCCGTTGTTGCCCGCCAACTGTGCGGCATGGCGCAATAGCCGGCAAGCTTCGTCGCGGTTGTAATTGCCGATGGTTGAACCGGGAAAGAAGATTACCCGGCGCTGGTGCGCGGCGCCTGCGGGCATCAAGGCGGGCAGACGCGTGTAATCCGCACACAGTGGATGTATGCGCAGTGCCGGAAACACGGATTGGAGACGCTGTGTGCTTTGCCGCAAATGCGGTTCGCAGATGTCGATCGGCATATACGCCGCATCGTCGGCCAGATGGCGCAGCAGCAGCGGGGTTTTGACGGCGCTGCCGCTACCGAGCTCGATCAGTACGCACGAGGCGCCTATCATCTCCGCCATGTGCGCACCGAATTGTTCGAGGATGCCGGTCTCGGTTCGCGTCGGGTAATACTCCGGCGTGGTACAGATCAGATCGAACAGATGCGAACCGTGCGCGTCGTAAAAGAATTTTGGCGGGATGACGCGTTGCCGTTGACGCAGGCCGGCACGAACGGTCGCGAGGAAATCGTCCGGGTCCTCGGTGGTGTGCAATTCGGAGGGTTCGCTACGCATCACGCCTCCTCCGCAAGGCGCAGGCCGGAAAACATCCAGCGGTCTGCCGCGCGGAAAAAATTGCGGTAGCTGGCGCGCATGTGGTCTTGTGCCGTGACGCAGCAACCGCCGCGCAGCACCATCTGGTCGCACATGAATTTGCCGTTGTATTCGCCCAGCGTGCCGGGCAGCGGACGGAATCCGGGATAGGGCAGATAAGCGCTTTGCGTCCATTCCCACAGGTCGCCGAACATCTGGGTCAAGCCTGCTTGTTGCGCGGGTTGCGGCACATACAAACCGTTGTCGAGGAAGTTGCCGGCGACGGGAGCCGTACTGGCCGCGTGCTCCCATTCCGCCTCGGTCGGTAGGCGCTTTCCTGCCCAGCGCGCGTAGGCATCTGCTTCGTAATAGCTCAGATGTGATACGGGGTCGTTCATCCGCAGTGCATGCACGCCGGTCAGGTCGAAGTGCTGCCAGTCACGCCCTTCCTTGAACCAGTACAATGGTGCTTGCCAGCTTTGTTCTTTGAGCGTGCGCCACGCATCGGACAGCCACAGGTCGACACGGTCGTAACCGCCGTCATGGATGAAGGCCAGATATTCAGCATTGGTGACCAGCCGCGAGGCAAGGCGGAAATCCTGCACGTAAGTTTTATGCCGGGGACGTTCGTTGTCGTAGGCGAATGCGTCGCCGTCGTGGCCGATCTCGACGATGCCAGCGGCGAATTCCTGCCAGCCCATTTCCGTAACGGGTACGGCAGGCGGCAATTCGATCTGGTGATAGGCCGGATGCAGCGGGTTGATGGAGAAATTGTAGCGGGTATCCATCAGCAACAATTCCTGATGTTGAATCTCGTGCTCGATACCCAGACGCACTCGCTCCAGAATATCTGCGGCATGTTGTTCTGGCATGTTGGTTAGCAACTTCAGCAGCGCGGCATCGACATGGCTGCGATAGCGGTATATCTCCGCCACGGTGGGGCGCGACAGCATGCCGCGCTGCGGTCGCGGGAAAAAACTGCCCGCCGTTTCATAGTAGGAATTGAACAGATGCGCATATTCTTTTTTGAACATGCGGTATTGCCCGGCGAACGGCGCGAGAATGAACATCTCGAAAAACCACGTGACGTGCGCCAAGTGCCACTTGGGCGGGCTGACATCGGGCATGGCCTGAATACAGTAGTCTTCGATCTCCAGCTGCGCGCACAGCGATTCGGTTCGCGCGCGAACCGATTTGAAGCGTGTGCTCAATGCGGCATCGTTCATTGTCATGCTCAGCCCTCCACCTTCACACCGCGCCAGAACGCGATGTGGTTCTTTATGCGCGCGGCCATCGCCGATGGTTCCGGGTAGAACCATGCCGCATCTTCATTCACCTTGCCGTCAATCACGACATTGTAGTAACTCGCCGTTCCCTTCCACACGCAATCGGTATGCGTGTCGCTGGGACGCAAAAATTCCCGCCTTACCGTTGAGGGCGGAAAGTACACATTTCCTTCCACGCGGTGAATTTCGTTGGCGGGCGCCTCCGCGATTACTTGGTTGTTCCAGATGGCTCTAGGCATAGTCCTCTCCTTGGTAGGCGGGATTGGTGTACAGCATTCACCATCCCTTGCGCGTTGGTCGAATTTTCCGGCTAAACCTTACAGTGACGCGCAAAGTTTAAGCGGCAGCCACCACGCCGTGTTTGCGCAGCACATCCAGATAGACATCGGGTTCCGGGCGAATACGGTAGTTGTCGGTTTCGTGCGTCCACACGATCTTGCCCTCTTTGTCGGTGATGATGACCGTCGGCAACACCGTGTCATTGTCATAGCCGAACATCTGCATGCCCATGGGTGTGCCGTTGATATTCTCGATGCCGAGCACGCGCGCGGCGGCATTGCCTTCGTCGGTCAGAAAATCGAATTTAACGCCATATTTTTGGGCGAGCTCGACCGTGTTGCCGTGAGGCTGCGGCGAGATCATGGCGACGCGGATGCCGAGAGAGGAAATCTCTTTGTAGCGTCCAACCAGTTCTTTGAGTTGCGCCATGCACAGCGGGCACCAGTTGCCGCGGTAGAAAATCAGGATCGCCGGTTTGTCGGTCAACTTGGCCGAGGTGACCGACACGCCATTGGCATCACGCAAGACAAAGCCGGGCAGCCGGGCTCCCGCAATCAACTTCATGCTGGGCTGGCGTCCGCCGAAAGTCGAGAACCAATAGGCGTAGAACAAAAAACCTGCCCATGCCCCGACCGCCAATGCCGGGGCGAGGATGTCGGCTCCCTGGTAAAACCAAGCCGCTGCCGCCAACGCCACGCCGATGAAGCCAAGAAGATTCAATAGCGGGAAATGCGCGCTGGTACGCGCCACGTTTTTAAATGTCATGAGTACCGTGATGACCGACAGGATCGGGGCAACCGTCAACAGCACGCCGCCCCAAGCCAGTTGGCTCCCGCCTTGGTAAAGCATCCAGCCCGAGTAACCGGCTGCGCCCATGATCGCCATCATGTAGTTGCTGATAAAAATCGATTTGAGTAAGTTCATTTTGTCCTCTTGCAGGTGGTTTATTTGAACCGCTCAACGCTGCGGTGCAGCGCCGAATGGTCGGTGTTAGAGCATGCCCAGCAATTCTTTGTTGGGTTCCGGGCGGGTCAAATGGTTGATGTAATTCGACAGCGTCTTGATGGACACGATCAGGATCACTTCGAGTATTTGTTGTTTGGTGAATCCCGCATCCAGAAACGCCAGCACTTCGGCTTCCGACGGGCGGCCGCGCTTTTTGGTGACCGATTGGGCGAATGCGGCCAAGGCACGGTCTTGCGGATCATTGATCGTGCTGTGCGAGCTCACCGCGTTCAGGGTTTGCTCGTTTGCTTTCTTCATCTTGCCTATGGCGCGGTGAGCGACCGTGCAAAAATCGCAATCGTTTTCCACGCTCACTGCCAGTAGCGCGACTTGCTGTTGTCCCGGCGTCAGCGAAGTTTTTGCAACCAGTTCGTTGAGTGCCAGATAAGCCTCAACGGTGGTCGGCGCTTCGGCCATATAGCCGAACAGATTGGGAAAAAAGCCGTATCCTTTTTGGATGCCCGCCAATAATTCCCGGGTGGTTCCCGAGGTGTTGTCCGGGGTGTGAAATGTGAAATTGACCATGCTGCGTTTCCTTTCGATTAAGGGCTTGTCTGAATTGACGGGCGCACTTTAGTTGTTATACTTCGAACTATGAATGCCGATAAATACGAAAATGATGCTCGGGAGTACGGGATTGATGCGTTCTCGCAGATATTGCATTTGCTCAAGCTGGACGCGAGCGTCTATTTCAACGCGAAGGTGTGCGGCAATTGGCGCATTAATGAACACACTTTGGACGCGACCTGTTTTCATATGGTGACGGTGGGCAGTTGCGTGCTGGATGTGCCGGGGCAATTTAACGGTGTGTTGAATTGCGGCGATCTGGTCATTTTTCCGCGCGAACTGGCGCATAGCATGGTTCCGGCGAAGCAGCAGGCAGGCGCGCAAGAATGGTTCGATTACCCTGTCGCCCATGATCTGGAAGGAACGGGATTGTTGTGCGGTGAGATGCGCTTCCAGCACAAAGGCAGCCGCTACATTCTCGATGCGTTGCCTCCGGTATTTGTGATCCGTTACGACCCGTCCAACCATTGGCTGAGGTCGTTATTGGAAATGATCGTCGCCGAAAATATGCGGATGGGGGCCGCCTCAAAAGCGCTGCTGGATAAACTGTCCGAACTGCTGTTCACCTATGCACTGCGCCAACATTTGAGCGAGCATCCCGGCGATGTCGGGATGCTGGCCATTTACGGGCATCCGCGCTTGGCCAGAGCCGCCGATGCCATGCACCGGCATCCCGAACAGGAGTGGACGCTCGAATCCATGGCCGGAGAGGCCGCGCTTTCGCGTACCTCGTTTGCCGAGACGTTCAAGGCGGTTAGCGGGTGGACGCCGGGGCAATATCTGACCTGGTGGCGGATGCAATTGGCGTGGTCGTTGTTGCGCGAAGGAGAGACGCTGGCCGAAGTGGCGAATCGGGTTGGATACAAATCCGATTCGGCATTCTCGCGCGTGTTTCAAAAGACGTTTTCCATGTCCGCCGGCAAAGTGCGCAGGGGCGCATGAGGAATAGGGCATGAGCAGTCTATTGCGTGTAGCGGTATCGGCGCCCGTTGCCAAGAATTCCCTGAAAATCGCGCTGGTGGTCGGTAGCTTGCTGAACCTGATAAACCAAGGGGAAAACTTCTGGCATGACGGCACGCTGGCGTGGGGGCATCTGCTGCTGAATTATGCCGTGCCGTATTGTGTGGCGAGCTACAGTGCCGCCAAAAACAAGATCGAGTCGGGGGGCGGGTTGCCGCCGGAGTAGGAGAGCGGCGTTACAACTTGCGCGGCAATTCGCGTGCGGCCTTGTGGATGAAGTTAAGCTGCTTCTCGAAATTGCGGCAGCCACGGCACATCATCAGGTGCATACGCATCGCCACCTTCTCCCGCAGCGTGACCGGACGGTCGAGCGACTGGGACAGCAGTTCAGAGTTTTGTTTGCAGTTCAGCATGGTTACCTCGCATTTCCAAACCAGTTCAGATCGAGACATTCGCGCAACGCAAGCCGCGCGCGATGCAGCAGCACCCAACAGTTAGTCGCGGAGATGGTCAGTTCCTGACAGATTTCTTCGGTGCTCATTTCCATGAATTCGCGCATCATGAATGCGCGCGCCGTGTTGAGAGGCATGCGTTGGTTGCACTGCTCGAAAATTTCCCAGAAGTGGGCATTTTCCATGGATTGCTCCGGGTTCTCCCAAGTGCGCGGCGCTTCCGACCAGTGGCCGTTCTTATTGAATAACGTATCCAGCAAATCGTTGCCATCCTCGCCGTCGGGAATAACCAGTTCGGGTTCGCGCGCGCGCTTGCGCAACATATCCAGAATCTTGTGTTTGAGTATGCCGACCAGCCAGGTGCGCAACGAGGATTGCGCGGAAAATCTATCGCGGCTCTCGATGGCCGCCACCAGCGTTTCTTGCACGGCATCGTCAGCCAGATGCGGGTCGCGCAGTTGCAGAATGGCATAGCGCAGCAGATAGCTGCGGTGATCCTGCAATGCGTCAATATCGATTGCGCCGACTGTGCTCATTCCGTTCCCGTTTCAGCGTTGATGGTTGTTGCGTGATGCGGCGGCGAATAGTAGCACTTGCTTGCGACGGCACAATCCAACCGCACAACAAAAACACCCACCTGACTGCGGTGGGGGAAGCCAAACTGTCGATCAACTATGGGCAGTCAGTGTGGTGCCGGATTGCTTGGTGATGTTGATCGGCAGGTTTTAATGTTGCCGATGGGGCACTAAACAGTGAACTCCCCGCATCGGATTGAAATCCGGTTTTTCATGTTGATCTGGATGCAATCAGCTGTTCGACATTGAGCAGCGTATCCGCAACTGAAATCGCCGTCTGGCTGGTGATGTCCAGTTGTCGGTCTTCGAACATATCTGCGCCGGGATGCGCTGTCGCCCATGCCCAGATGATTTCATCGCGCCGTTTGAGCAAGGCTTCGATATGCGGGCGAAACAGTACGAACATCGCGCTGATCCAGCGGTTTACCGGCAGCGAGGGATAGGCGTGGTCGATGATGAAGTGATCCAGCATCTGGATCACTTGTTCGGCTGGATACCAGGCTTCGGCGGTCACCCAGCGATTGGTGGTGAAGAGTCCGGTCGGATAGCCGTAACCGTCCATGGCGATGGCGACCAAATGCGACAATGCCCCCTCGCCTTGCGGCCACGGATCGCTGGCTGGATAGTTGATGGGAGCCACACCGGCGGGCATGCCCTTGGGGCGCAGGAAGGCGTGGAAATGGCCGTGTTCGCCGACCTCGCTGCGATGGGCGTGGTAGTAATACTGTGCATGAGTCTCGCGGTCATACACGTCGTCATCGGGGTAGTGGTTGAATTCGTAAAAAGTCTCGCCTTTGTTCAGGCTATCGCGCAGCACTTCTCCGACGATGTTCATTTCGGCCTTTTGCAGCACGCGATAACACTCCAGAATCTCTCTTCCGGCGCGCTGCATGATTTTCAGTTGCGCCAGCGGCAGGGGAGACAAATCGGGCGCAACAACCAACCCCGTTGCGGAGTCGGTTGCCGGCTGGGCGAGTTGCCCGATCAGTGCGCTTTGGCTGCGCATGGGTTTTTAGCCGCGCAAGGATTCTTGGCCGCGCATGGATTCGCCTTGTGATGTTTGTTGTGTTTGTGCGGGTGTTTCGCCGCACAGGGATTTTTCCCCGCACAAGGATTGGCGGCCGCTTCTTTGCGGGAACGCGCCGCGCAGGGATTGGTCGCGCCACAGGGAGCCGCCATGGCGGTACCGCTCATGGCGGCAGCCAGCGCGCCGGAAGAAAGCAGGGTTTTTGCGATTTTATTGAATTTCATTGAATATCTCCGTTAAGGGGTTAGGTACTGTTAGCATCGCAGAATTGTGCAATGCGGAGCTTAGTCGCACGGGCGGACGGAACCTTACATCTGGACGGAGAAGCTTGGATGCGGTGCAAGCCAGGCAATAGAATGTAACCTTTCTCAAGCCCGTTCCGAATAGGCCGGTGCGCGGACAAAAAAGCTGTGAGACCATCCGTTACGTTAATTGGCAAATTAACTTTATTCCGCGTGTAATGAACCGGATTTTCATCCGACTAAATAATCAGGGAATATCCCCTTCAGTTTTATCAACCAAAAAGGAGCTTCAAATGGAAAAGCATCAAGTCTTGGCAGTCGCGATCGGTGGTCTGTTGGCGTTGGGTCTGGCCGGCAATGCAAGTGCGGCAGACAAAAAAGCGGAGATGGAAAAATGTTACGGCGTGGCTAAAGCCGGTATGAACGATTGCGGCAGCAAGAAGTCCGGCCACTCCTGCGCAGGTCAGGCGACAAAGAACAGCGATGCCAACGATTTCGTTGCATTGCCTAAAGGTACTTGCAACAAGATCGCCGGTGGCATGCTGTCCGAAGGCGGCGACATGATGATGAAGAAGGCGATGTAAGCAACATGCCCGCAAGCAAACCATTGCCGTGTGTCGCAGGTGTCGGCTTGCGGGCACCTCATTACCGTGAGGTGCTGGATACCTTGCCCGATCTGGGCTGGGTCGAGGTACACAACGAGAATTTCTTCGGCGGCGGTGCGCCGCTGCATACCCTGCTCAAGGTGCGCGAGCATTATCCCGTGAGCCTGCACGGCGTGGGCATGGGGCTGGCTTCGACCACACCGCTGGATGAAGACCATCTTGCCGCGTTATGCCGTCTGTGCGACGACGTGCAACCCGCTGCCGTGTCCGAGCATCTGTGCTGGAACAGCGCGGGCGGTCTGGTGGTCAACGACTTGCTGCCTTTCCCTTACACCCGCGAGGCGCTGGCGCATGTGGCGCGGCGCGTGGAGTACGTGCAGGAAAGGCTGGGGCGGCAATTGCTGGTGGAGAACCTTTCCAGCTATCTGTCTTTCGCGCACAGCGAGATGACGGAAGGCGAATTCCTCGCCGAACTGGTGCAGCGTACCGGCTGCGGCATCCTGTTTGACGTGGAGAACCTGTATGTGAACGTGCGCAATCTCGGCGTTAATGCCGGGGCGTTCATCAACACCATCCCGGCAGATGCCGTGAAGGAGTATCACCTGGCCGGGTACAGTGTGCGCGACGGCTGTCTGGTCGATACGCACAATCATCCGGTCTATCCCGAGGTGTGGGAATTGTACGAATATGTGCTGCGACACATCGGCCCGCGTCCCACGCTGATCGAGTGGGATACTGACATCCCGCCGTTGTTCGTGTTGATGGGCGAGGCGGTCAAGGCGCAGCAGCGCATGGAGGCGGCGCGTGACTGATTTGAACGACGACCTTTCCGGTTTTGCGCGTGCCATCGTGCATGGCGAGGCGCCAGCCGCGCAGATTAAAAACGCCTATCCGAACTACTCTGCCGGTGTCGCCATCGAGGTGTACCGCAACAACTATCGCGGCAATCTGCACGATGCGCTGGCGGGTGCGTATCCGGTCATCAAACAATTGGTGGGCGATGAGTTCTTCCGTTTCATGGCGCGAAAATTTGTCGAACAATATCCGTCGCGCAGTGCGAACCTGCATCATTACGGTGCGGAGCTGGCGGACTTTGTGGCGGGATTCGCTCCGGCACAGGAGCTGGTTTACCTGTCCGATGTGGCGGCGCTGGAGTGGGCTTGTCACGTCGCGTATTTTGCCGCCGATGCAGACAAGTTATCGCTCGACAGATTGGCGCAGATAGCGCCTGAGCAATATCCGTATCTGCTCCTGCACACGCATCAGTCGTGCCGGATAGTGCGCTCGCGCTACCCGGTCAGCGCCATCTGGCATGCCCATCAGCCCGGTGCGGATAGCGACTTCCAGATTGACCTCGCTAGCGGTGCGACCATCGCACTGGTGAACCGCAGCGGGGATGTGGTGCAAGTGAGCAATGTGGCCGGGGCGGAGGCGGATTGGCTGCAACGCATACAAGCCGGAGAGATGCTGGGCAGTGCGACGGTCGCCACATTGGCACACCATCCCGCTTTCGACTTGCAGGCCACGTTGCTGAAACTGGTCGCGCAGAACGTGCTGATAGATTTCACTCCCGGAGCCGAGACATGAAAGCGTGGTCACGCATCCTGCGGCATTACTACACGGCCGCGCATCTGCCGGAGTATCTCGCTCCCGTGCTCGATCTGGGCTTGCGCCTGTTTCTGGCGAATGTGTTCTTCAGATCGGGGCTGACCAAAATACAGAACTGGGACAGCACCCTGTACCTGTTCAGCGACGTCTATCAAGTGCCGTTGCTGCCGTCCGAT